>JBIIIX010000336.1:0-3057 GCA_044234415.1 Cyanobium sp. | reverse complement strand
GGGGGTGGCTGGCGGTTGGGCTCGCGAGTGGGCCGAGTGGGCCGAGTGGGCCGAGCCCATGAAGCGCCGCAGGCTGCTTCATGGGCTCGGCCGCAGCGTTGTGCCAGCCAGCTCGGGCCTGCCGGAGTGGGGGTCCCAGTCCCTCCTTCTGGCGTTAATCGCTGGAGGCCAAAGGCGGACTTGCTGACCCATGAACATCCGCATCTGGTACAGGATTGTCAACATTCGCTCTGCTTCACAACCCGCAGCCTTCCTCTCCGAGCGTGACTGGGGGGCACCGAGTGATCTGGCTCATCAAGAGGGCGGATGCTGCCGCTCTTGCATAGCTGGCCTTGCGATGGATCACATCAGTCCAAGCCTGGCTGAAGACAGCGCTGATTGGTGGATCTTGGCGAAAGCCTGGGCGGATGGTTGTTGCATCACTTTTTTTGTAGCGAGATCCACCGCACGCGGCGGCCATCTGCCATCTGCCATCTGCCATCGCCGCGCCGCGCCGCGCAGCACCACGCACCGCAGCAACACGCGTCGCAGCGCCACGACCGCCGAGCCATTGCCTTCCCGATTCCCCGCCGGCTCCCAGCCTGCTCTTGCTCAGGGTTACTCCTGCCGCTCCATCGCCTCGATCTCCTCTCCAGCCGGCCCAGCCCCCAGCAGCCGTTGGTACAACGCCGCCAGGCGCGCCTCCAGATCCGCCGGCGCCTCGGGCAACTCCAGGGGGCCGAGGCGCTGCAGCGCCCGCTCCGGCGGCTCGGGGGGCAGGGGATCGGGCGGCAGCCCGTGGCTGAAGGCTCCATCCCCCGTGGCTCCGGCCCGCAGGCCCACGGGCCACCAGGGCGGCAGGCCGCTGTCGGCCGGTTCCGGGGCGCCGCGGCGCAGGGCCGTGAGCAACGCCTCCCGCGATTTGCCGTGCCAGGCCAGCAGCAGCCAGGGGTCCTCATCGAGCTGCTGGGCAAACACATACAGCACGGCGGCGAGGTGCTTGCAGGGTTCGGCGTCGTCGGGGCAGCCGCAGCGCACCTGCAGATCGCTCCAGCGGCGCGGGAACAACGGCACGCCCACCTCGGCGAAGGCCTGCTCCAGATCCCGCGGCACCTCGCCATTGAGCAGTTGGGCCGACCAGCCCAGCCGTTGCGCCATCGCCTGCTCCAAGGCGCTCCATTGGGCCTTGTTCGGCGCCTCGCTGCGGATGCTCACCCGATAGGGCACCGCCCGAGAACCCTGCACCCGGGCCTCCAGCCGGCCCGGTTTAACGCTCAGCTCTCCCACCCGACCGCCCCTGGCGTAGCGGCGGCCCCGCTCCATCCGGGCCCCGAGGCCATAACTCTCCAGCACGCTGATGAAGCGCTGCGACCACCACTGGTTGGCCAGCGGTTGACCTCGCCGGGCACGGGGCGTGGTGCGGGGGTTTGGTCCTTGAGTTGCGCTCATGTGAGTTGCGCTCATGGCGTCGGCTCGCGATCGCGCAGGCGGATCAGCTCGCGCAGCTCATCGGTGCTGAGCTGGCTGAGGGATTGCTCGCCGCTGGCCACCACCCGTTCGGCCAGGTCGCGCTTGCTGCGGATCAATGCGTCGATGGCCTCCTCCACCGTGCCGCCGCACACCAGCTTGTGCACATGCACCGTACGGCGTTGTCCGAGGCGATGGGCGCGATCGGTGGCTTGATCCTCCACCGCCGGATTCCACCAGCGGTCGTAGTGGATCACATGGGATGCGGCGGTGAGGTTGAGCCCCGTGCCGCCGGCCTTGAGCGACAGCAGAAACAACGGCGGCCCCTCGGGCTCGCTGAAGCGGGCCACCAGCGCGTCGCGCCGGGCTCGGTCCAGCCCGCCGTGCAGCCAGAGCGGCTCCACGCCGAGGCGCCGGGCCAGATGGGCGGCCAACCGTTCGCCCCAGGCGGTGTATTGGCTGAACAGCAGCGCCTTCTCGCCCGCCTCCAGGATCGCCGTCAGCAGCTGCTCGCAGCGGTTGAGCTTGCCGGAGCGGCCGGCCAGCTCCGAGCCATCGTCCAGGTAGTGGGCCGGATGGTTGCACACCTGCTTGAGCCGGGTAAGGCCCGCCAGCACAAGCCCCTGCCGGGCGATCCCCTCGCTGGCCTCGGCCTGCTCCAGCAGCTCCTTGGCCACCGCTTGATACAACGTGGCCTGCTCCTCGCTCAGGGAACACAGCTCGGTTTGCTCGATCCGGCCGGGCAGGTCGGGAAGGATGGCGCGATCGCTCTTCAGCCGCCTGAGCAGAAAGGGCGTGGTGAGCTGTCGCAACCGTTCGGCGGCCTCGGGATCGCGATCCCGCTCGATCGGCACGGCAAAGCGCTGCCGGAACTGCGTCAGGCTGCCCAGCAGGCCGGGGTTGAGCAGCTGCAGCAGCGCCCACAACTCCAGCAGGCGGTTCTCCACCGGCGTGCCGGTGAGGGCGACGCGGCGCTCCCCCCGCAACGCGGCGGCGGCCCGGGCCATGGAGGTGTAGGGATTCTTGAGCTGCTGGGCCTCGTCGAACACCAGCCGACCCCAGGCGATGGCGGCCAAGCCTTGGACATCCCGGCTCAGCACGCCGTAGCTGGTGAGCAGCACGCCGCCTGGACCGAGGGCCTTGAGGCCGCGCTTGAGGGCCGCCGCCGTGCGGGGCCGCTCGGGGCCGTGGTGCAATGCCAGCCGCAACGCGGGTGCGAAACGCTCCAGTTCCCGCTGCCAGTTGCCCAGCAGCGTCAGCGGCGCCACCACCAAGGTGGGCGCCGCGAGCGGATCGGCCAGCAGGGCGGCGATCAGCTGGGCGGTCTTGCCGAGCCCCATGTCGTCCGCCAGGCAGGCCCCGAGGCCGAGGCGGCCGAGGAACACCAGCCAGCCCAGACCCCGTTGTTGATAGGGCCGCAGCTCCCCGGCGAAGGCAGGCGGCGTGGGCAGGGCCTCCACCCGGCTGTGCAGGTCGCCGGCCAGCAGGGTGCCGAGGGCGCCAGCCGCCTCCACCCCCGCCAGCTCCAGCTCCGGCGGCAACCCCAAGCGCTCCAGACCCAACCCGCCCCGCAACAGCTCCGCGCCGTTGGCTTGTCCCCGCTGCCCCGCC
>JBIIIX010000335.1:0-3063 GCA_044234415.1 Cyanobium sp. | reverse complement strand
GACCTGCGGGCCTATGGCGACGGCTGGGAGGCTGAAATTAGCCTGGCCCACTTCCTCTGGAGGTATTGCCATGGTAGACCCCATAGCTCCCTGGGAGGCAGAACTCCCCAAGCGGTCTATACTGAGATCGAACCCTGTCCCACCCGTCCAGAGTTCATGATTTCAGGGGTCCAACCTGTCCAGTAAAGGGCAACCACCTCAATGGCTGCCTTGCTTCTTGCGTGTCATCTTTAGCTGCCAGTGGCTAGGGGCAGGAATAGCCCTTGATCGACTAACAATGAAAACTGCTTATGGATCTCGCACGCCCTTTGAACAGAGGTCGTAAGCCAGCCGGCCTCATAGTTCTGTCGCTGGGCGGTCTCACTAAAGTTGGCGCTTGTAACCAGGGCTTTGGCCCCTGGCGTTTCCGCATCAGCAATCACCACCTTGGCGTGCTGGTAGCAACGTTCGAGGGAGCTAGTGATCAGGCGTCGGTCCACGTAGGCGTGGGGTTTGGCTGGCCAAGGCCAGACTTCTCGGTTGAACCATGTTGAGATCGTTGCCAGCGGATCAGTGCCCAGGCGATCCTCAATCTGCTTGGGATGAAAGAACAGGTCGACCCGGTTCAGCTGACCATGGGCCAGGCGATCGGCAATGGAGGCAAATAATTCGCGAAATTCGCTGCTGAGGCCGATGTTGTAGGTGGCGATCAACAGGCTGCAGCGCGCTTCGTTGATGAGCTGATCCACCGTGGCAAACGTGTCGGCGGTTTTGGCATGAAGAGGATCCGGGCCTGACCAGACAAAGCTCCAGGCGTTGCGCTCCTTTTGGAGAGCGTCCTGGGCATCGGCGAGGCGATCCAGCAGTAATGCCATCAAGCGGGGGTGAGCCCCCTCTCGCACCATCTCCACCAGCAGTGGCTCGAGCTGCAAGCGGATCGCTTCGCTGTGAGTGGAGAGCAAGCCCTGCCAACTGGTGGGCGTGTAGTTCAGACGCCGGAGATCGGTAGCTACTGCCCGCAGTGTTTGAGCTGGCAGCGTGAGGCTCATGCGTTGATGAACTCCCAGAAGGAGGGATCACCGAATTCGCGATTCGCCGAAACGGTGGGGCTCACCAGGGCTCGATCGAGGAACTCATTGCGGATCTCGCAGGAGGTTTCCGCGATCAGTTCACATCCATGGCAAGCGGCGCCATGGGTGGGACGGATGTCGAAGGGATGGTTGGGGTCGTGCTCGGAGCAGAAGGGGTCATTGCTGCAGAGCTGGCCGCGCTCGAAAGCTTTCTCCAGGTAAGACACGATCCGCTTACCGGCTCCGACCAGGCCGCCCAAGGTGCCCTCTGAACCGGAACTACTGGTAAACAACAAGAGTCCATAACCGATCTCCTTGTTGACGTAAATGCGCTCACGAATCGAGCTGGCGCCATAGCCACACTCCAGCGCCATCTCCGTAATCAACAGGTGACTGAGGCTGTGAAGCAAGAGGTAGGGAGCTCCTGGAAAGGGGAACTGGACTTCGTCAAGACCGCGAGAAGTGAGCCATTCGTTCTCGAAGGCCTTGGTGAACTGGCCGGCTCGCATGACCACCGGATCACTGGCGGCCCAGGCATGGATCGTGCCTGGATCGAACTCGATGAAGATCCCTTCCCCCTTGTTTTCATTGGCCGGCACCCAACGCAGATCATTCGCCAGCGGTGCCCGGCGGTTGACCTTGGTGGTGTCGATCGGCAAGCCACCCAGGCTGCTGGTTCGGGCGGTAAAGCGAGTGAACCCCACCAGGGCCTGAGCCTCCCTCAAGCGGTGCACGAGCAGCACCCGCTTGATGGCTTTGTGGAACCACGCTGGCGGGTTGGGGGGCTGCCACACATCCGCCTCGAACAGACTCCCCTCCGCTGAGCTGGAGACCCCATCCATCGGACCGATCAGTAGTGCCAGTTCCTCATCCTTGGGTTGGGCGACATCGGCGGCTGATCCGCCCCGCTGAGCTTCGATCGTCTGCCAGAGGACTGCTGGATCGACACCGGCAAAAGCGCTCTTTAGCCGTGGGTTGAACTTGATGGCTGCAGACACATCTGCTTCAGCCTCAATCAAGGCAAGGTCATCTTTGAGTTCAGTGACGCGCTTGGCGAGAGAGTTGGCTTCCTCAGGCAGCGAGATCACCGAGATCGTTTCGGTGAAGTAGGCGTTGGTGGCTGAACGCACCAGAAGACGGTTCTTGGTGGGCTCACCATCGGTCTGGCACTTTTCGGGATCACGGGTGTTTCGGCCAAGCCAGGGCGTGTGCCCCTGGCAGAGACCCAGAGGGTTCATTTCTGTGAGGAGGGCGTCGGCAAGCTTGCGGGTCGTGCCGCCTTCCGACTGCACATAGATCTGGGTGAAGTCGTTGCCGGTACCGGCCTCGAGCAGATACAAACGCTCGATGTTCTTGCAACGGAACTGGCGAAAGCAGAAGTCGCGCCAGCAGATGTCGCTGAGATGGCCATGGGGACAAGCCATGACGAAGCGAACCGGCACAAGCGGGACCTTGCCTTCATCGTCTTGATAGGTGCGCCAATCCGAGATGCAGCCGTCGTTGAAATGCACCAGAGGCCTGGCCCGGCAGGGGATCCCGAAGGCCATCCGCTCACTCACCTTCTGAGCCACCGACCACTCGGGAAAACGCAGCGCCTTGATCGAACCGCTGATGTTCTTGAGCGGATCCACCTCCTTGGGTGGAGTCCGCAGGTCGACTCGGGCCGCCCCCGTGGCCTGCCGCACCAACTTCAGCAGCCGCGGTTCATGGATCAGATCGCAGCCACGGTCGTTCCAGAAATCGAGCCCCCCGATCAACAGGGAGTAGTCGGGCAGATCAACCATCGCCCCGGGTCCGTAGAGCTGGAGCACCTGGCTCTGACGCGCCTCACCGAGGGGCGGGGGAGCAGCTTTGCGGCGGGTGGAGGGGGGCATTGGTGTGATGGCTACCGGTCTCAGTCGTCGGCGGTGATCTCTTCCTTGAAATTCACCATCCGGATCGGTGCGGAGGGCTCCACATCGCGGAGGCTCCAGTTCGTGGTGAACTGCTTGAAGCCCTCGGCTTCGTAGATCGG
>JBIIIX010000073.1:0-11870 GCA_044234415.1 Cyanobium sp. | reverse complement strand
TGGTTTCACCGGTCGCGCATGCCAGCACGATCTGTGCACGCTGCACGATTGAATGTGGGAGAGATCGGGAGTTTGCTATGCCCTGCAATTGCTGAAACTCGTTGCCGCTAAGAACAACTGGAGGCATGGGACGACCAAGCGCCACGGAATGACCAGCAAACTCCCCTTATTATAGCGCCAACTTCCAGGACGGCACACTAGCCAGCCTTGTTATTGGCGATTCAGCCGAGATTCTTGATGATGAGTGAAAACTATTGAACCGCTGCTAAACGGCTCGGCGGCACGATCCGATCCGCAAGGCAGAGATGCTGGGAAATCAAGCCATTACCTCGCTCAGGCGACTTGGCCGCTGGCGACGGAAGACCCTATCGATGGCGATTTTCAGGCTCGCCTATTGCTAGATTGTGAAGCAAGGACTCTGCAATACTTGACTGAATTGATTGCACGCCTTTCAGAGAGTTTAGCTCGAAATCGAGTTCTCAATGCTTCAGATCGATGCCATTTACGGCAATCAAGAACCCGCCAAGTCGTTGATTCTGCCCATCCGCGCACTCGAGCCGAGGCGATCCTCTAAATTAATTGGCAAGGTCGGTGCAGCCTGCAAGGGTTGGACAACGCCGATCGACGTGGAAAGCCAGCCTGGCGGCAAGCCCGGATCCACCCCCCTCTCCCCGGTCCGATCACCGCAGCGGCCCAACCAAGGCCCAGCGGCCTCAAGCCTGGCTTCAGGCTTGATCGATCCTCGATCCTGTCACTCCCACCCCTGTTCCGGTCTGATGGTGCTTGCTGAACCCCCTCACCAGGCTCCACCCGGCGCCGGCTGGACAGCGGCCGATGGCGCTTCCCTGTACGGGCTTGATCGTTGGGGCGATCCTTATTTTTCGGTCAGCTCCGGGGGCCATGTGGTGGTCCAACCCCGCGGCGAACGTGGCGGCAGCCTCGATCTGGTCGACCTGGTGGAGGAGTTGCAGGGGCGGGATCTGTCCTTGCCCTTGCTGATCCGCTTCGACGACATCCTCGAAGACCGCCTGGAACGACTTCACGCCGCCTTCGACCGAGCGATTGCCCAGTACGGCTACCGGGGGCGCTATCAGGGGGTCTTCCCCGTCAAGTGCAACCAACAGCGGCATGTGGTTGAGCAGCTGGTGGAAAGCGGCCGACGTTGGCACTTCGGTCTTGAGGCTGGCAGCAAGGCGGAACTGCTGATCGCCCTATCGTTGCTCGAGGATCCCCAGGCCTTGCTGATCTGCAACGGTTACAAAGATCGACGCTACATCGAAACGGCGATCCTGGCCCGCCAGCTGGGCCGTCAACCGGTGGTGGTGATTGAACAGGCCGATGAGGTTGAACGCATCATCGCCGCCAGTCGTGAGCTTGGCGCCGCACCCTTCATCGGCATCCGCGCCAGGCTGGCGATCCGCAGCACAGGCCACTGGGGTAACTCTGTCGGTGATCGGGCCAAGTTTGGCCTTTCGATTCCGGAGTTGCTGACCACGGTCGAAGCCTTGAAACAGGCCGATCTGATCAGCGATCTGCGCTTGCTGCACTTCCACATCGGTAGCCAGATCAGCGATATCGCTGTACTCAAGGATGCCCTTCAGGAAGCGGGTCAAATTTATGTGGAGTTGACGCGGTTGGGGGCGCCGATGGGCTGGCTTGATGTAGGTGGTGGGCTCGGCATCGACTACGACGGCAGCCGCACTCCCACGGCCGCCTCTACCAACTACTCCCTCCAAAACTACGCCAACGACGTGGTCGCCTCCGTGCGCGAATGCTGCGAGCCCCACGGAGTCCCCGTGCCCACCCTGGTGAGCGAGAGTGGCCGAGCCCTGGCCAGCCACTTTTCGGTTCTGGTGTTCGGAGTGCTCGGCTCCGGGGCACCACCAGCGGCTGTGCCGCCGCCGGTGGAGAACGAACCTCTGGTTGTGCGCAACCTGCGGGACACCCACGCGGCGATCCAGCAAACCCTGGCGTCGGTGGATTCCGGCCAAGACAACCCGAAAGGCGACGCGTCCAACCAAGGCGACGGCAGCCTCGAACGCCTGCAGGAGTCCTGGAACGACGCCATCAAGTTCCGGAACGACGCCTTGGCCGCATTTCGTCTCGGTTACCTCAATTTGCCGCAGCGAGCCATCGCCGAGCAGCTCACTTGGGCCTGCGGTCAAGCCATCGCCCGCCGCATCCAGGAGTTGCCCCCCACCCAAACGGTCCCCGTGGAGCTGCGCTCCCTGCCCGCCAGCCTGGCCGGGACTTACTACGCCAACCTCTCCGTCTTCCGCTCCGCCCCCGACACCTGGGCGATCAACCAGCTGTTCCCACTGCTGCCGATTGAACGGCTGCACGAACCCCCCGGCCGCCTGGGCAACATCGCCGACATCACCTGCGACTCCGATGGCAAGTTCGGCCGCTTCATCGATCGCGGCCACGTGAAGCCGCTGCTCGAGCTGCATCAGCTGCGGCCCGGTGAGCCCTATCGCCTCGGCTTGTTTCTGGCGGGTGCCTACCAGGAAGTGATGGGCAACCTGCACAACCTCTTCGGCCGCACCAACGCTGTGCACATCCGCCTGGCCGACGGAGGTGGCTACAGGGTGGACCATGTGGTGCCCGGCGACACCAGCGCTGAGGTGCTGCAGGCGATGGAACACGATCCGGAGCTACTGATGGAGCGGCTGCGGATCGCCAGCGAAGCCGCCATCGCCCGGGGCCAGCTGCAGATCGTCGATGCCCGGCGGCTGATGGCCCACCTGCGCTCCAGTCTTGAGCAAACCACCTACCTGCAGGATTGAACCGCAGCCCAGCGACCAGCGCACCCCCCGCCCGCAGGCTGACCAGCTGGGGGGGCCACCGGATCAGGACGTCACGTGCGGCGGGACAGAGGTCTCTCCATCGACGCTCGGGCAGGCCTCCGCCGGCGGCAGCGGCGTGAAGACCTCCACCTCGCCTAAGCCCTTCACAGCCTGCGGGCCAAGCGAGCGGCAGCGTGGTGTCGCCCTGGACACCCCGGGTGGTCCGTCGCTGGACGGGGCCGCCAGGGCAACCGTTCGGGCATCGCACAGCACGGACATGCCAAGGGATCGGGTGAGGGACTCCAATCGGGCCGCCAGGTTCACCGTTTCACCGATCACGGTGAACTCCAAACGTCTAGGGCTGCCGATCTGCCCCACCATCACATCACCGCTGGCCAGGCCGATGCCGCTGTTCAGCTCTGCCACCCCCTCCTGACGCCACTGGCGGTTGAGCTCCTCCAGGGCGTTGCGCATGGCCAGGGCGCAGCGCAGCGCCGCCGCGGCCTCTAGCTCCAGGCCCCGACCTACGGGGGAGCCAAACACCGCAAGCACCGCATCACCGATGAACTTGTCGACGGTTCCGCCGTGGGAGGCGATCACCTCCACCATCGCCCCCAGATAGGTATTCAGCTGGCGCACATGCAGCTCGCTCTGCCCCGTCTGGCTGCGCTGTCGGGTCAGACTGGTGAAGCCTTCCAGATCGGTCATCAGCACGGTCACCTCGAGCAAACGGCCCCGCAGGATGCCTTGGGCCGAGGCGGGATCAGCCAGGATCTCCGCCACCACGCCTGGGGCCACATAACGCTCAAAGGTGCGTCGCAACCGCCGCCGCTCCAACCCCTCACGCAGGTAGGCGTCGCCGCCGTAGAGCAGTCCCAGCAGCGCCAGCCCGACGCTGGGGGAGAGCAGCGGCAGCCAGAGGTGCGCGGACCAGAACGCCAGCAAAGCGGCCCCCAGCTGCAAGGCCACCAGGGCCAGCAGCGCCAGCAGCCGCCAATGCAGGCCCGTCGTCCGCCAGGCCAAGAGCAGCAACGCCAAGGGCGGCAGCACGGCCAGCAGCGCCCGTGCGATCGGGGCGGTGGGCCAACTCCAGAGCCCTTCGCCGCGCAGCGAATTGGCGGTGGCTGTAGCCAGCAGCTCCAATCCCGACAAGGGTCCGTAGGGAGTTGGATAGCCGTCATCCCCTTGGCTGACGACGGGCCCCAGCAACACGATCGCCCCCGGCAGGGCAGACCGCAGGGGGTGGCGTCGCCAGCGCTCCGGATCGAGCACCTCCCAGGCAGACAGGCTCGTGAAGCTGCTCTCGGGGCCGTAGAAGGCCAGTTCCCGCTGGGGGTCATCCTGGCGGGAACTGCGCCCGGCCAAACGCAGCAGCGTCGACGACAGGGAGGCAAACGGCGCGGCTCCCTGGGCAGGCAACAGGCCTTGGCCGTAGGCGTCGGGATGGCGCGAGGGGCGCTCCGGCGTACGCGGCAGCACGTTCGTGAGCCCGAGGCCGCGGGCCCCGCCCAGGGCCGGCAGCAACGTCTCCGGGCGCACCAGGGTGAGCGAACCGGCGGCGCGGGCGTCGTTGGGCTCCAACATTTCCGCCGCCAGAGCGACGCGGCCTGGATGTTGACGCAGGCTGGCCGCTAGCGCGGCATCGTCGGCTGGGCCCTTGCCGCTGGGGCCCTCAAACACCACATTGATCGCGACGGCCGACACCCCAGCCTGGAAGAGCTTGTCGATCAGCGCGCCATAGGCCGCTCGCGGCCAGGGCAAGGTGCTGATGCCCCGGGCCCAGGTCGGCGCCGGTCGGTTCTGCTCGAACCAGGCCCCCTGCTGGAGGGTGGCATCGTCGATCGGCACCAGGATCAGCTCCGGCGGCGGCCGCCGGGGCCCCCGCAGCCGCTGCAGCTGGTCCTGCAGCCCCAGTTCCCAACCCTGCCAGGTGTGATTCGGCCAGCCGGCAGTCCATGCCACAAGCGCCACCACCAGGGCGGAGAGCAGGCCGGTGACGCGCTCCGGCCTCATCGCCCGCCCGCGTCCCGCCAGGGCCTGGGGTCCAGGGCCTCAGCCAAGCCAGGGAACCAACGGGTGAACCTGGTGGGGGAGCAGGAAGCGGAGGCGAGCCAGTGACAGCCCATCAGAACAGGCGGGGGAGCCGGAGCGAGGGGAATGAAGGCAGCGAGGGGGCTGAGGGCACTGATGGCAGCGAGGGCAGGTTCACCCCCGGCACCTGGCTCCAGGGAGCTATAGGCCGGTAACGGCAGCCGAAAGCCCTGGAACAACGGTCCGCCCAGGATGGAGTTGTAGTCGCCAGGGGACAGCCCCAGGATCGCCAAGACGAGGCCCTGGGCCGAGAGGCGCAGGCGCTGGCCTGAAGACACGGTGGTGGCGGGCTGGCCGGTTGGGGTGCCGTCTTGGGCGGGCTCCACCTCCACGGTTCCCTCCAATACAGCGATGTCGGCTTCGCCGTTGTCCATCACCTCCAGCACGTAGTTGGTGCCGCGGGGGCTGAGCCGTGCCGAGCGGGTGCAGCCCGCCTGGCGCCCGGAGACCAGGATCTGGCCCTTCTCCAGCAGGAAGCAGCCCTGGCCGAGCTTCATCTGGGAGAACCGGTTGATCCGCCCGACGGCACCGCCTTGGAAACCGATCTGGCCGCGGCTGTCCCCCGTGGTGAGCTGCTCTGGAGCCCTGGCCTTGTCCTGTTCACGCGCCTGCTTGCGATCGATGAAGAGCTGGTTGCCATCGAGAATTTCCTGCACGATCGCCGTCTCCGCGGCCTGAACCGGCAGCGCGATCAGCAGCAGCGGCATCGCCAGGGGCCATGGCAGCCGCTGCAGGACCCCTGGTAGCAGCGGAAGGCGGTTGGAGACGGGGTGGGGCATCGGCTCCGGGGTGCGAGAAAAAGGAACCAGTTAGACCGGCGAGGCGTGCCGCCGGCGAAGCCTGCAGCCGACGAAGTCCCTTCGACGAAGTTCCCTCGACGAAGTTCCCTCGTCGAAGTGCCGACGACGAAGTGCCGACGACGAAGTTCCCTCGTCGAGGTGCCAGCGACGTAGTGCGCGACGCGGGGCCGGCACCCCGTCGCCACGGGGACTGGACCGCGGGCGCGGCACAGCTGGGCTGGACGTTGGTCGCGGGGCAGCGGCTCACCAAAGTGCGCCCATTCTGGGGCAAGCTGTCCTGCTGGGGCAAAAGCGGCAGGACGGAGCCTTAGCGCTGCCAGCGCGTCCACCTCGCCACGCGCACCAATCGCCCCAGTCGCGCCAATCGCGCCAATCGCGCAGCCATCCTGCCGCGAGCGCCGCAGGCGCCGGTTGCCTGACGGTTGGCTTGAACAACCCACCTGGCTCAGGCCAGAGGAGAACTCTCCGCGGTGGCTCAGCGGGCGCAGAAGCGCACCATCAGGCTCAGCCGGGAGCGGGGCGGTGGCAGTTCCGCTGGATCGAACGGCGCCGGCGCCGCTTCCGCCGCCATCCGCATGGCCATCGGCCGCAGCTCCCCGCCATCAAGCTGAATCTCCAGCGGATCCAGGCGGGGGCGACCGATGGTTTCGGCCAGCTCCCGCGCCTGGTTGAGAGCGTCGCGGTAGGCGTTGCGCAACAGCTGCCGCCGCACGTTGGCATCCTCGGCCTTATCCGCCTGACCGCTGACGGGTGCCAGACGCACCCCGGGGAGGGCGCCCACCGTGCGAATCAAGGCCTGCAGCCGCCGCGGCTCCAGCCGCCCCGACACCTGGAGCTGGGCCTCCACCTCTGCGGGACGCCCGCGCTCCGCCGGCCGCTGCCAGCTGGTCGGCGAGGTAACCCGCAGCTCCTCCACCTGAAGCCGTTGCAGCTCCTGCCGCACCGCCGCCAGTCGGGCCTGGAGGCTTGCCAGGGCCTCATCGGAGCTGGCAGCCCGGGCTTCAACCCCGAGGGAGAACTCCAGCCGTCGGGTGCCGCGCTCGAGTTCGGCGCTGCCGCGAGCCTCGAGCAAGGTGCCTTCACAGCGCAGTTGCACCTCCGCCCCAGCGGGCGAGACGGCACCAACCAGCCCCACCACCAGCATCCCGCTGGCCGCCACCAGCCCTAGACGACTAACGGGCAACGAACGCGAAAGGAGCCGCTCACACGGCGGCGGCAGCGGCAGCGGCGGAAGACGGTGGCCCAGCGAGTGGCCCAGCGAGTTGCCCATCGAACCTTGATTGGGGTCCTCCAGCCTGGCCCGCGTCCGCGCCGTCGCCAACCGACGGGGACCCCGACGTGCCCGCTGGTGGGTGGCAGCTGGTTTCGCTGGCTCCCGCCCTTGCCCTTGGCCCTCGCGCCCCGGATGGGCGGGGTGGGTCCCGATGGGGTGGGTCCCGATGGGGAGGGGCCCTATGGGGAGGGCCCCGGTCAGGATGGCGGAGCGCTGTGCGCTTGGAAGCTCGATGTCCGCCCTGCAGAGCTGGCTGTTCGCGCTGATCGGCTGGATCCTGCTGCTGGTGTTCGCGCTGCTCTGCCGACGCCTGCGCCTGCCGACGCCGCCGCTGGGGCTACCGCGCACCGCGCTGGTTGTCTGGGCCCTGGTCCACACCCTGCCCCTGGCCGGAATGCCCGCGAATCTGCGGCTCTGGGCCACGGTGGTGGACAACCTTCTGCTTGCCTACGCGGTAATCCCGCTTCTGAGCTGGGCGGCCCTGGAGATTCCGGGCCGGCTGGGCTGGTGGCGACCGCCACCGATCCTGCTGCTGCAGCTGCTGAGCCTGGGGCTGGGCGCTGTGGCCACGGTGTTGATCGTGCAGCAGCTGGCCAACCTCAACCTGCTGGGCCTGGTCACCACCTCCGCCGTAGCCACCGCCATGATCGGCCTGGCGGCCCAGGAGGCCCTGAAGGATCTGTTCTCGGGATTGGAGCTGCAGCTGGGCGATGATTTCGCCGCGGGCGACTGGATCGAGCTGGAGGGAGGGGTTCGGGGCACTGTGGTCAGCATCACCTGGCGGGACATCTGCCTGCGGGATTTGGATGGCAAACGGGTGGTGGTGCCCAACAGCATGGTGACGTCCAAGGTGGTGACCCAAGTCGGCCGCGAGGACGCCGTCAGCACCCGCTTGACACTGGGGCTCGACTACGCCTTTCCGCCGGCCCACGCCCGCCGCCTGCTCGAAACCGTGGCGCGGCAACATCCCTGGGTGCTGGAGGAGCCCGCCCCGGCGGCACGGATCCTGGAGTTCCAAGACAGCGCCATCAGCTACGAACTGCAGGTTTGGAGCCATGAGCTGCGGGGCTTGGGACCGCGCACCCTGCGCGGTCAGCTGCTGGAACAGATCTGGTATGCCCTGCACCGTGAGGGTCAGTCGATCCCCTACCCGGTGCGCGATCTGCGGCCGAGGAGGCCCTCGGCCGAGCCCCCTTCGGAGCAGCCCAGCCCTGAGCGCTGCCGCGCCGCCCTGGCGGCGAGCTCCCTGTTCGCGGATCTCGATGGCCAGCAGCTGGAGCGGCTCGTGGACGACAGCCGCGTGGAAACCTACGGGACGGGTGAACTGGTGGTGCGGGAAGGGGCGGAGGGGGATTCCCTCTTCCTGGTGCTCAGCGGCCAGGTCTCGGTGTGGAAGCAGGTGGAGGATGGTCGGGTGCTGCCGGTGGCGGACCTGGGGGAGGGACAGGTGTTCGGCGAAATGACCCTGTTCCTCAACGCTCCCCGCAGTGCCAGCGTGCGGGCCAATCAGGAATGTCAGCTGCTGCGGGTGGATCGGGGTTCGATCAGCGCGCTGCTGGAGCACCAGCCCCAGCTGTTGGAGAGCTTCGCCGCCTTGGTGGCCAGGCGTCAGGGCGAACTGGAGACCCTGAGCCGCCAGGCCGGCCAGGAGGGAGCCCGGGATCTGCTGAAGGTGATGCGCCGCCTGCTCACCGGGGCGCTGAGCGGCAAGCTCGGCGGCTGAGGGGCGCCTGGGCCCGCGGCCTTGGCAGGCCGATGGGTCAGGCCAGCCAGGCCGGCAGCCGCTCAAGCCGCAGCACGATCAGCAGCCAGACCAGCTTGCAGACCAGATGCAGCGTCTGATCGATGGCCAGGTTGTAGCTGCCGCGGCACTTGCCCAGGTCGATCAGAGCATGCACGCCCCACTCCGCCATGCCCAGCAGGGGCAGTCCCGTGAGCAGGCCCACCAGCAGGCCGTGGATGGCGGCATGGGAGCCCAGCCACCAGCCCCAGCCCAGAGTGACGCTCCGGCCCGGACATTTCTCGCTGGCCATGCGATCACCCTGGAGGCCGAAGTCGCCAAGGAAATGCCCCATCGCCAGCAGCGCGAACAGGTTGGTGGCGCCGAGCAGGTCGTTCAAGCGTTGGATTGCGACAGCCGCTGTTCCTCACTATGGGCCGAAACCATCGGCCCGATTGGGTTGAGGAGATTCTGAAAAGAGCCCGGCGAAGAACGAGGGGACTGTCAAGCGTTCAGTGACGGACTGGGACGCCCCGCCGTGGTGCGCGTGATTTCAGCTGTGTGGGCCTTCTCTTGCCAAGACAGCTCCTGCAGCAGTTGGGCCCGCGCCTGCTCGAGGGCGGCGTCCAATGCCGCCCCGTCGCGGCCCCCGGCCTGGGCCAGGTTGGGGCGGCCGCCGCCGCCGCCGCCGCACGCTTTGGCCACCCCGCCGATGAAACTGCCGGCCTTGGCCCCCCGGGCGATCACCGCCGGGCCGAAGGCCGCCACCAGCACCACCTTGCCCAGGTCGGCCGGATCGGGCAGGCCGCCGAGCACCACGGCGGCGCTATCCCCGAGCTGATCGGCCAGCCCCTGGGCGGCGCCCTGCAGGCCGGTGCCATCGACGCCATCGAAGCGGGCCACGAGCAGCGCAAAGTCGCCCGCGGTCTCCGCCCGGGCCAGAAGCGCCGCGGCCTTTGCCAGCGCCAGCTCCTGCCGAGCCGCCGCCAGGGCCTTGTGGCTGGCCTTGAGCTCCTCCTGGAGGGCCGCCACCCGCTCAACGATCTCGGCGGGCTGGGCCTTGAACCGCTCGCCGAGGGCTTTGACGACCCCATCCCGCTCCTGCAGGTAGGGCAGCACCGCCGGGCCCGCCACCGCCTCAATGCGGCGGATGCCAGCGGCCACGCCGCTCTCGCTGACGATCTTGAACAGGCCGATCTCGGCGGTATTGGCCACATGGGTGCCGCCGCAGAGCTCCATCGACACGCCAGGCACATCCACCACGCGCACCACATCGGCGTATTTCTCGCCGAACATCGCCACAGCGCCGGCGGCCTTGGCCTTCTCGATCGCCATCTCCCGCACCTCCAGGCGATGGGCTGCGCTGATCCAGCCGTTGATCAACGTCTCGGTCTGCTCCAGCTCTGCCGGCGTCACGGGGCGGGGGCAGTGAAAGTCGAAGCGCAGGCGATCGAAATCCACCAGCGAACCAGCCTGACCGATGCCTGGATCCACCACCTGCTTGAGGGCCGCCTGCAGCAGGTGGGTGGCGGTGTGATTGGCCTGGGCGCGGCGGCGGCAGGCCCCATCCACCCGCGCCGCCAACAGGTCGCCCACGGCGATCTGGCCCCGCTCCACCCGGCCGTGATGCACGAACACTGAGCGGTTGCGGGACACGCCTTCGACGCTGACGATCACGCCGGCCTCGATGGGACCGTGGTCGTCACCCCCCAGCAGCACGCCGCGATCGCCCACCTGGCCGCCACCCTCGCCGTAAAACGGGGTGGAATCCAGCACCAGCTGCACGTTGTCGCCGGCGGCGGCCCGCTCAGCCGGTTCGCCATTCACCACCAATGCCACCAGGCAACAAGGGTGCTCCAGCTGCTCATAACCCTTAAAGGCGGTGGCCTCGGCGGCGGCCGCTACCTGATCGATCGCCTCCCGCAGGGTCAGGTCGATGCTCACCGCCGCGGCCTTGGCCCGCTGGCGTTGGGCCTCCATCGCCGCCTCAAAACCCGCCAGATCCACCGTGAGGCCGTGCTCCTCGGCGATCTCCTCGGTGAGCTCCAGCGGAAAGCCGTAGGTGTCGTACAGCTCGAAGGCCTGGCCGCCGGAGATCTGCTTGGGTTGCGCGGCCAGCACCTCCGCCAGCAGCTTCTCGCCACGCTCGAGGGTCTCCAGAAAACGCTCCTCTTCCCGCCCCAACTCCGCCAGGATCACGGCACGCCGCTCGTGGAGCTGGGGATAGGCGCTGCCCATCAGCGCGATGCTGGCCTCGCCCATCGCCACCAGGAACGGCTGGTCGATGCCAAGGAGGCGTCCGTGACGCACGACGCGGCGTAGCAGGCGGCGCAGGATGTAGCCGCGGCCGAGGTTGCTGGCGGTCACGCCGTCGCAGATCAGCTGGGTGATGGCACGGCTGTGATCGCCGATCACCTTGAGGCTGGTCTTTCGCCGCTCCTCCAGGGCGTGGTAGTCGACCCCGGCGAGGCCAGCGGCGGCATTGATCAGCGGCAGGATCAGATCGGTCTCGTAATTGTTGGGCACCCCCTGCAAGATCTGGGCCATGCGCTCAAGGCCCATGCCGGTATCGATGTTGCGGTTGGCCAGGGGCGTGAGCTTGCCCTCAGCGTCGCGGCTGTACTGCATGAAGACCAAATTATAGAATTCGATGAACCGGCTGTCGTCTTCAAGGTTAATTTGATCATCACCATTTTCTGGCTTAAAGTCGTAATAGATTTCCGAGCACGGACCGCAGGGGCCTGTGGGGCCCGAAGCCCAGAAGTTATCGGCCTCGTCCATGCGGATGATGCGCTGGGGGTTCACCCCCACCAGATCGCGCCAGATCGCGGCAGCTTCATCATCTTCACGGAACACGCTGACGACCAAATTGGCGGGGTTGAGGCCAAACACCTCCGTGCTCAATTGCCAGGCCCACTGAATCGCTTCGGTCTTGAAGTAATCGCCAAACGAGAAGTTGCCGAGCATCTCAAAGAAGGTGTGATGGCGCGCCGTGCGCCCCACGTTCTCGATGTCGTTGGTGCGAATGCACTTTTGGCTGCTGGTCGCCCGCGCCGCCGGCCGCTCCGCCTGGCCGAGGAACACCGGCTTGAACGGCAGCATGCCGGCGATTGTGAGCAGCACCGTGGGATCGTCCGGCACCAGCGAGGCGCTGGCCAGGCGCCGATGGCCGCGCTGGGCGAAAAAGCCGAGGAAGGCTT
>JBIIIX010000334.1:0-3106 GCA_044234415.1 Cyanobium sp. | reverse complement strand
GCTCTGCGGTTGCGGCCGCTCCCAGCCCGTTCTGCGATGGCAGCCACGGGCGGGCCGCGCCCAAACCCTGGTGGAGGCTTTGGCGCTGACAGCCGCCCGCTGCGGAGCGGGCGGCTGTGCGCAACAAGCCGATGCCGCGGCCTTCAGCTGTGGCTTGACTGCACAAGGCGCTTCAGGGCCCAGGCGGTTTTCCCCTCCACATTCCCCGAGGACTGGATACCCACGGCCTGCAGGTGCCGGCGAATCTCAGCGGCGAGGGATGGCTCATCGAGTGTGTCACCGCGCATGGAGACCTCGAACAGTGTCTCCTCCCCGATGCTCCATTTCTCGATGTTCAAATCATGCTGCCCATCCCATTTGACGGACTCAATCGGGCCTAAGGGCTTGAGCTCTTTCCAGGGCAGTTGCGGCCAGGCGGACTGCAGCAGCACTTGCTGGTGGCGAGTAAAGATCGCGTCAACGGCTGGATTATGCTCGTTCAGCTTGTAAAGATCAGCGCATTCATTGGCGTCGACCGTGAGAGACCATGCCGGCACGCCCGGGTCTTCCGCTGGCGCGGCAGCGCTGGACTCACCGCCTGCATCGATCTCGGACTTGAAGCCATCGAGCTGTTCCCAGGCTTCCAGAATCGACGGGTAGGTGGGGACAAACCGTCGCAGCTTTGCTGTTGTATCAGCTTTTCCTCTATTGCGATTGACCCGCGCTCGCAGGATTAGCTCACGCTCCTTGAGCAGGGTTGTACCGCCGACAACAATCTCAAAAAACCAGATCTCGCGTTTTTTGTGGTCGTCTTCAACTGGGATGAGCTGGCGCAACTGATCCCAGTTGCTGCCAGGGACCAGAACCTTGACTTCGATGCCCATGAATCAGTCCTCCTGGGTCGTTGGGGGATGGCAGCCCTGCTGCTGCTGGTTGCCTGCTTTCACCATCTCCACAACCACCGGATTGGGCCGCGACTTGCAGCAGATTTGTCATCAATATTGATCGCCGCCCCGCCCAGCTGCTGCGGCAGTGTGATCCACGCAGCAGAAAGCCCCCAGGCCAGGCCTGGGGGCTGTGATGAGACTTCTGGGGGCGCTAAGCCTCAGAAGCAAAAGGGCAGGAAGTGAGTGCGGCAGGCGGCGTAGCCGTCCACCAAGGCTCCGAGGCCGATCTGGTGGGCCATGCCGGAGCCGGTGATCGCTTCGGTGAGGATGCCGATCACGAAGCCGAGCATGGCGGCACGACCATTCAGGAGTTCAACCCGCTTGAGCTGCTCTTGGTGGATCAGTTCCTCAGCGCGGTGCTGGAACCACTGATCATTGGCGGGGGTGTTGGTCATCAGAAATCAGGGTTGAGCGGATGACGATGCAGACGTCCCGATCAGCGGGGGTTGGTGGGGGCGAGATCGCTGGGCCGGCTGAGCACATAGGCGGTCATGCCGGTCAGCAGAACCACAAGGCCGATGACCGTGGCAATGGCGGCGGAGTAATCGGTGTCCATGGCGATCAACCGAGGCCGATTTGCTGGAGGATGCCTTGGCCGGTGAGCAGCTCGGTCGCCAGACCGATCACGAAGCCGAGCATGGCCAGGCGGCCATTCCAGGTTTCGGCAAAAGCGACGAACCCGAAGCGAGGGGAAGAGGAATCGGCCATGGCTGTTACAAAGTGTTTCGTTAAGTGTAACAGCATGTGAAGCGATGGGGCGGGGGATCGAGCGGCGGAGCCGGGCAGCGGCCGATCTCCCTGCCTCAGGCCTCCGGGGGGAGCGGCGGGCTGTCCTGCGGATCGATCGCCTGCCAGCGGTAGGCCGCCAAGGGAAGGTGTCCTCGGTCATCCACGGGGATGCCTTCCGCACGCAGCAGGTTCAGCTGAATCCAGTCGCTGCCCTCGCGTCCCAGGCTGAGGCTGATCCGGCCTTGGGCATTCACCACCCGGTGCCAGGGCACATCGGAGGGCAACGCCAAACGCTTGAGCGCCCAGCCCACCTGGCGGGCGCAACCCCAGGCACCGATCAGCTCCGCCACCTGGCCATAGGTGGCCACCCGGCCATGGGGGATGTGCGCCACCAACGCGTACACCCGCTGATCAAAGCCGCCGGGCTGTGGCGTGCCCATGGCTGAGCGATCGGCGACTGACAGAAGAAGATCGCATATCTGTGGCATTTGCATGCAAGCTCAGGGCCTGATTGCCTATCAATGGCGAGAAACTCGCGCTGATTGCAGGAGGGGAAACTCCTGTTGGCCTTGCTTCTGTGAACCTGGGCCCAACCATCCGGCTGCCATGGGGGCGGCCGTCTCGGGAGGGAGGATGTTTTTTTCTCCAGGCCATGCCGCTGCTGCCCCGCCGCTTCGAGCGCCTCAAGGCGGTGCTCGATCGCCGCATGGCGGATCTGACGCTGCTGCTGGAGTACGTGGACAAACCCCACAACCTCTCGGCGATCCTGCGCAGCTGCGACGCGGTGGGCGTGCTGGAGGCTCACGCCGTGAACCTGCCCGGCCGGCTGCCCAAGTTCAACAGCACCGCCCAGGGCAGCCAAAAGTGGGTGCCCCTGCACAGCCACGCCAGCGCCGCCGCGGCGATCGTGGCACTGCGGCAGCGGGGCTTCCGGCTTTACGGCACCCATCTGGGGGTGGAGGCGGTGGATTACCGCAGCTGCGACTTCACCGGCCCCACGGCCTTCGTGCTCGGGGCCGAGAAGTGGGGCCTGGGGCCGGACACCGCCGCCGCGGTCGACCAGGCGATCTTCATCCCGATGCGCGGCATGGTGCAGTCGTTGAACGTTTCCGTGGCGGCGGCCACGTTGCTGTTCGAAGCGCTGCGCCAACGCCAGGCCGCCGGGCTGCTGCCGATGGCGGGCGAGGGGATTCCCCCCGAGCGCCACGGCCGGCAACTGTTCGAGTGGTGCTACCCCCAGGTGGCCGAATGGTGCCAGCAGCAAGGCCGGGCCTATCCGGCCCTCGATGCAGAGGGGGCGATCCAGGAGGAGCTGCCCCGCACGATGCGGTTGCGCTGCTGAGCTGGTCAGCGGTTGGGCTTCCGCATCCAAGGGGCGTCAGCCCTTGATCTGCTCAAAGTCAGCCAGCACCGCGGCCTGATTGCGTAGCACCCCGAGCAGATTGAGGCGG
>JBIIIX010000072.1:0-11959 GCA_044234415.1 Cyanobium sp. | reverse complement strand
CGACTGCAGTTCGGCAAAGATCCGATCGATCCGCTGGTTTTCCTCCCCATAGGCATCCACCGCCTGGCCGCCCTTGCCCAGGGCCAACGTGAACACCAGCACCGCCTGGGGGGAGGAGTTCACCGCCTTGATCAGATCGGTGAGGAAAGGCGTGAGCTGCTCGGCGGCTTGGCCGGCAGCTGGGCCCTTGATCTTGCGTAGGTAGATCGAGAGCTCATCGATCAGGATCAGCACCGGCCGCTCGCCGATCAGCTCCCGCAGGGTTTCGGCGCCCGGAGGCGCGGCACCAAGACGGTCGCTGTTGCGGATGCGCTCGTAGCCCGCCGGCCCTGCCAGCTGCACCGCCAGCTCCCCCCAGGGGGTGAAGGCCAGCACATTGCCCTCCATGCGCCGGCCGTTCATCGGATCGGCGTTCTCCCCGTCGAAGGCCGCCACCGTGACCTTCTGACTGGGCAGCCGGGCTGGGTCGATGAACTCCGCCAGGTTGGGGATCTGATCGGCAGCCGTCAGGATGTGGTTCAGGCCGATCAGGGCGTGGGTCTTGCCGCCGCCGTAGCTGGTGTCAAGCCGCAGGATGCTGCCCAGCTGGCTGCCGGCGCCTGTCAGCCGGTCCACCACCGCCAGGAACAGCTCGCGCAGGCCCCTGGTGGGGTGGGTGTTCGTGAAGAAGACAGCCGGGTTCTTGTAGAGATCCGGCGCCGTACCCTTCAGCACCTGGCTGAGGTCGGCAGCAAAGTCCTCATCGCGGATGCGCCCTTCCAGCACGTCGGCCCGGGGCCGGCAGAGCTCGTAGATGGTGGGGGGGCTCATCAAGTGGACCGGTCGGGGCCAGCAACGATCTGACCAGGGTCATTGTGCCGCTCCGGGCAACGCCTGGGGATCGTTTCCCCCAGCTCCACCGCGACAGTCTTTCCCCGCAAAAGCTATGCGCCGGCTGCATCACTGCAATCCGCCGGCTGCATCACTGCAAGGCCTCACCGCGCTGGGATCAGGCTCTGCGTTGCGGTGATCGAGACACCAGACTCCATCTCTGCCTGAGGTAAGAGCAGCTGCGCCAACCCATTCGGCCGCCACCGGGCTATTGCCGAACCCGCTGGAGCGGCTGGAGCCTTGGCTGGTGGGGTGAACAGTCGCCCCCCGAGGCAGTACAGCTGCCCCACCAACGGGCCGTGGCGATCTAGCGCGCCGTTCAGCTGGCGGTGCCGAAGGCCACCTGGCAGGCGGCGTTGAGCAGTTCCGCCTCGGCGGCGGAGGCGGGTGGGTTGCCGTTGAGCAGGCCGGTGTTGCAGTCGGCGCTCAGCTGGTAGCTGTTGCCGTCTGCTGTGGCCACGAAGTTCACCGAGGCCTCACCGCTGGGCTGCACCGTGCCGAACTGGAGCTCGTAGGTGCTGTTGGGCACCACGATGTAAGGCACATTGCTGTTCACGGCGTTGTTGACGGCGTTGTTGATGATCGCCGCCGTCGCCAGGGTGGAGATCCCCCACACCGCGGCGTTCGCGCCCCACCAGCCCCAACCTGGCCGCACCCCGGCGCTATACCAACCCCAGTTCCAGGGGCGGGCCACGCCCCAACCGGGCCGCACCCAGCCCGGATAACGGTTCACGGCGTTGAGGTTCACCTGGCGGTTCCAGGTGGGATTCACGGTCAGGTTGCGGTTGACATTGCGGTTGACGTTGACGTTGCGGTTGATGTTGGTGTTGATGGAACCGTTCCCCACCCGGTCGGGGCGGCCCAGGCCGGTGCCGGGGGCTCCGGGGCGCGTCAGCGACCCGGCGGGGGGGCGGGCCAGAGCCGGACGTTCCGCCGGCCGATTGAGCGAGGGGTTACCGACGCGGTTGAGGCGGTCGCCCTGGCTGAAGCCCCCGGCGGGCCTCAGGTCGCCGCGGCTGAAGCCGCCACCGCCACCGCCCCCGCCACCGAAGCCGGTCTGGGGGCGAGACAGCCCGCCACCACCCAGGCCGCCACCACCAAAGCCGCCACCACCAAGGCCGGGCTGGGGGCGGGCCATGCCTCCGCCCGAAAAGCCACCGCCACCGCCGCGCATACCGCCGCCGCCTCCTCCACGCATGCCACCATCACCGCCATCACCGCCCCGGGCCAGCAGGGGATCGCTGGTGGCCGTCCCGGTCTGCGGCGAGGAACCCAGAGCCCAGCCAGCCGGTAGGGGCAGGGCCATCACGCCAGACGCCAGCAGCGCCAGAACGGAGCCTGGAGCGTTCATCAGCGTGTCTCCATGGCTTTGCCGACCAGCTGGCAGCCCTGGTCGTAGCAGGTGAGATCGAGGCGACCGTCGCTGCCGAAATGGGCCTGCACCAGATCGCGGCCGCGGAAGTCGGGCCGTTGCTGCAGCAGGCTGTTCAGGTAATTGGGATTCACCACACACAGCGCTTTGTCGTTGACGCAGAGCGTGTTGGCCGAAAACAGCACGGTGGCGTTGCGCAGTGGCTGGAAGCCGCTGCCGCTGTCGAAGCTCATGCGGGCCGGCTGGTCGCTGATGCGCAGCGTTTGGCTGATCGAGCCGATGCTGTGGCGGTACAGAGTGGCGCCGGCCTCATTGATCGCCTCCACCTTGCAAGCCACGGCGGGGGCCCCCTTGAGGGAGCACTTGGTGGTGATGCTGTAAAGCACCCCAGCGCGGGCGGGCGCCGCCGCCAGGGCGAGGCTGAGGCCGGATCCAGCCAGCAGCAACGCCAGTGGCCAAGGGAGGGCGCAGGGCGCCGCTGGGCACGGGGAGGGGCGAGGGCTCATGAACAACGGCAACGGGCCTCTTCGGTGTTAGAGCCGGGGCCAGGCCATTGTCAGCCGCCGCGACACAACGCAACATCGGCGGCGGACCGCTGGGGCGGGTCGGCTTCTCAGCGGGGCAGGTCCTGGCCCAGCTCGCCCAACCAGCTCGCCCGCCAAGCTCCGTAGCCAGTTGGGGGGCCTTTCTTCGCGATCCCTTTCTTCGCGATCCCTTTCTTCGCGAACCGTTCGGCGCGATTCGCGGCTGAACCCCTCACCAGGGGAGTTCCTCGCCGTTGGCATGCCAGAAGCGACCGCTCGTTTCCAGGCTGAGGGCGTCGATGCGCGCCAGCAGGCCCCGGGCCGCCTGCTCGGGAGGAATGCCGGCAAAGTTCACCATGCGGGTGGCCACCATGCCGGGATGCAGGATCGCCACGGCGATGCCCTTCGGTCGCAGGTCCACCGCCAGGGATTTGCCGGCCATGTTGAGGGCCGTCTTCGACATGCGGTAGCCGTAGTAGCCGCCGGAGCTGTTGTCGTCGATCGAGCCCATGCGGCTGGTGATCAAGGCCAGCTTCGAGCCCGCCAGCAGGTTGGGCAGCAGGGCCCGGGCGAGCAGCAGCGGCGCCAAGGCATTCACCTCGAACTGGCGCCGCAGGCCCGCCGCGTCAAGGTTCTGAAGGCTGTCCGCGATCAGGATGCCCGCGTTGAGAATCGCGCCGGCGAGGCTCACCCCCCGCAGGCGCTCCGCCAGGGCGGCCAGGTGGGCCTCGGAGGTGAGCTCAACGCCCGCCTCGATCGACACCCCCAGGGCTTCCAGCTCCGGCGAAGCCGTGCGGCAGATGGCGATCACCGGCTCGCCGCGTTCGCTGAGCTGGCGGGTCAGCTCCAGGCCGATGCCGCGATTCGAGCCGGTGATCAACCAAGAGGAGCTCATGGCGAGGCGGGGGTTGGGGAGACAGCGGTCTCGATCACACGCCATCTTGTCCGGCTCGGGCGTGGAGCGCATCTCTGCCGGCGCGGGGGGATCGGCCGGCAACATGGACGGTGATGGAGAACCCGGCAGCGCTGAACAACGGCTTCGGCCAGGGGGAAGGGGAGCTGTTGGAGCTCACCTACCCCAAGCCCCTGCCGATGCGGCTGGATCGCTGGCTGGTGAGCCAACGGCCCGAGCAGAGCCGCGCCCGCATCCAAAAATTCATCGATGCCGGCTGTGTGCGGGTGAATGGCGTCACCGGCCGCGCCAAGACGCCCCTGCGCCTGGGCGACACCGTGCAGCTCTGGATGCCGCCGCCCGAACCCCTGCCCTACCTCGTTCCCCAGGACATTCCCCTGGATGTGCTGTACGAGGACAGCCATCTGATCGTGCTCAACAAGCCCGCCGGCCTCACCGTGCATCCCGCGCCTGGAAATAAGGACGGCACCCTGGTGAATGCCCTGCTGCATCACTGCCCGGATCTGCCCGGCATCGGCGGCGAGATGCGGCCTGGCATCGTGCATCGGCTTGATAAGGACACCACCGGCTGCATCGTGGTGGCCAAGAGCCAGGAGGCCCTGGTGCGACTGCAGGTGCAGATCCAGAAGCGGATCGCCAGCCGCGAGTATCTGGGCCTGGTGCACGGCCAGCCCGGAGATGAGGCGGGCACGATCGTGGGCGCCATCGGCCGCCATCCGGTGGACCGCAAGAAGTACGCGGTGGTCAGCGATCTCTCCGGTCGCCACGCCCGCACCCACTGGAGGGTGGAGGAGCGGCTTGGGGATCACGCCCTGCTGCGCTTCCAGCTCGACACGGGCCGCACCCACCAGATCCGGGTCCATTGCGCCCACATCGGCCATCCAATCGTGGGAGACCCGCTGTATGGGCGCGCCCGCCGCCTGCCGGTGGCGTTGCCGGGGCAGGCGTTGCACGCCGTCGCCCTGGGCCTCAACCATCCCCTCACCGGGGAGCGGATGCGCTTCGAGTCGCCCTTGCCAGAGCCGTTCGAACGCTTACTCCAAAACCTGAGGCGGCGCTGCTGAGCCTGGGCAGGCCCCCCCCACCGCAGCAGTCCGGTGCAACGCCGCAAACACGAGCCACTTGCTGAGGAACAAGACGGCCGAGCTGATGGCCGTTGTCCTGGGCGTTGGCGGGATGGGGATTGACACAGGGGGGGGCCAGGCTGGCGGGCGGGCTTCGAAGGAAGGCAGTCTTGATGCTTCCGCTCCGGTGAGGCTCCCGGCTGGTACTCTCTTGAGATGAACTGAGGGTGAGTTAACACCGTGGCAGAGGAATCAGTGTCCAGGAGCTTTGCCTGCAGGCAAACCGGGCAAACCTCCAAGGCAGACAATGCCAGTCCAGAAGAGTAGACGGCCACACGCAAAAAAACATCACTTCGAGTATCTCCTGCACAACAAAAGCGTACCACAATGACACCCGCAAAGATTGCGATCATTATTCCAACCCTAAACTCGCATGCTCTGCTGGGTCATCTGGTTGCCTCCCTTCAAGCGCAGACCTGGCCCGATTGGCAAGCCATCATTGTCGATGGAGGCAGCGGTGAGGATACGATCAACTACTTGCAGCACCTATGCGCGAACGATCAACGCTTTCACTGTTTTCAGCAAGAGAAGCGATTCAAAGGCATCTTCGGAGCCATGAATCAAGGTTGGGAATTAGTAGCGGCAACCCCCGCATGGAGCCAGGCTTGGGTGTTGTTTTGGGGAAGTGATGACTGGGCCGCATCCCCTGATGTGCTCGCGACGCTGGCTCAACAACTCGATCGATTCGCGGGCGCTGGCCGAGAGCCCGATTTATTGATCTGTCGTGCCCGATACGCCAAGGTCGATGCTAAAGGACATCGCATTTTGGGGCGACGGAGCTCGTTCAAAACGGTGGGCTCCTACCGTTGGTCTGTCTTTCTTGGTCCAACACCACCACACCAGGGAACTTTGTTTAGCCCCAGGGTGCGTCAACGGCTACCCTTCTATGCGGATGGATTTGAATTGTCCGCCGATGTGGATTACTTCTTAAGGCTCTCTCGCTTTGCTGACGCTGACGTTGAGGTTATTCCGATGGATTTGGTCGAGATGTCAGACGGGGGGGTCAGTGGCCAAAAAAACAAACAACGCTTTCGGGAAGTGAAAATGGCCTACAAACGACGCTATGGAGGTTTTTGGTGGGTCAGCTATGGAATGCGTTATGCCAAGCGCGCCGCCGATGCCGTCAAGGGAAGAATCACGCAAGCGCAAAAAAAAGATTAAGCGGCCCACGAAAAATCGCCTCTGGCACAGCAACGATCTCCAGCCACGCCAGTCGCAGCAATGAACCTTCCTGGTCGGCGCTCTGCAACTAAGGGACTTTTTGAGCTGCCCTGAAGAGATTGGTGATCACGGTTAGCTGTTGCTTGCTAGCTTTCGGCTCAGGTAGCTTGGGGTTTCGCCGTGATCTTGGAGCGGCGCAGGGACTCCACAAAGCGAAGAGCGACACGTTGATCTAACCAAAGCAGCACCAGCGATTCCAGGATGATCGCCTTCAACATCCAAAGCAAACCACCCCAAAGATGGATAAAAGCCAGGAAAGCCGTTAATGCACAATAAAGAATGGCAACCTGGGAGTGCTTCCAGCCGTTTTGGTTTAAACGCTGGTAAAGCATCAACTTGTGCGGCTTGAGAATAGCTTGTTTATACTGAATACGACGTAAAACACAACCTCCTGCATCTGCGAGAAGAGGGAAAGAGACCAGAAGCAGGCTCATCGCAGAAGCATAGGAATCCTGCTGAAGTACATAGCCTACAAACACTGAGCCAACGAAGGTGCTGCCAACATCACCCATGAACACCTTGGCGGGACTCCAGTTCCAAATCAAAAAACCGATCAATGATCCGAGCAACGCATAAAGTGAAACGGGATTGAGACCCTGAGCATCCACTGCACCAGCAGCAGAAAAAGAAATCACGGCAGCGAGAACAAAGACAAATGAAGATGCCCCCAGGACGCCATCCATTCCATCGATAAAATTGATAAAGTTGATGACGGCAACGATTGCAATCAGCAGCGGAATAACGAGCAGCCAACTGAACTGAAGAGGCGAGATCAAGAGAAGCAAAGCGGCAGTCAAGAATTGGATGCCAAAGCGAATCCAAACTGAAACTCCCCTATAGTCATCTAGCATGCCAACAATAGCTAGTGGCAGAGAAATTAGAGGAATCCAGGCAAGCCAACCAGAACTTTCGAAGATCGATAAATTGCCTAAAACCCAGGAGAAGAGACCGAAGAAAACAGTGATTGCAACAAAAATAATGCCTCCACCTGAGGGGATTGGATTGGCGTGGGCACTATTAGCCTTATTGGGATCATCGAGGAAGCTTTTGCGAAGAATAGGAATGATAGCCTGAATGCCAAAGAAGGAAAGGAAGACCCCCGAGATAGAAAAGATGGCTGGCCAAATCTCGTGCTGAGTTAATGAGGAGAAAGCCATTGGTCAAACAGACTTGTCATCGGGGTTATACTCGGGAACGAGTGTTCTGAGTAGTTCTAGGGTACGCTCCAGATCGATCCTGTGACAGGCGTCTTCGAGTTGATCGAGTAAAGGATATAGCTCTTGGGTGATCATGTAGGGTTCTCTCACACGCATGATCAGGGGATGAGGAGAAGGTTCAGGTTCACCACTGATAAACAGCTCTTCGTAGAGCTTTTCGCCTGGTCGTAGGCCAGTAAACACGATCTCGATGTCGCCCTCTGGATTAATTTCATCACGGACCGAAAGTCCCGAAAGTTCGATCATCTGACGAGCCATATCGGTTATATTGACCTCATCACCCATATCCAAGAGGAAAATATCACCTCCCACAGAGATTGCTGTCGACTGCAGAACCAGTTCGACCGCCTCCTGACGTGTCATGAAATAGCGGGTGACAGAAGGATCTGTGACTGTTACCGGCCCTCCGGAGTGGATTAGGCGATGGAAGAGCGGAACAACTGATCCAGATGTCCCCAAGACGTTGCCAAAACGAACGATCGAAAACTTTGGCCCATCGCTGGAGATTTCTGCTGCAACTGCCTGAACAATGAGCTCGCAAAGTCGTTTGCTGGCTCCCATCACATTCGTTGGCCGTACGGCTTTGTCGCTTGATATCAGTGATAACCATTTGACATTTGCTTTTGTTGCGGCGTTGACAACAGACTTTGTCGCAAGCATATTGTTGGCAATACCGGCACAAATGTTGCGCTCCATGAGCGGAACATGTTTGTATGCGGCAGCATGATAAATAGTGTCTATTCTTTCAGTTTTGGTAATATTTTCTAGCAATGCCGTTTCACAGCAGTTGCCCAAAACAGGCACAATGATGGGCTTTGAGAGTTCAGGAGGGAATTTGTTTATAGCTATCCGCATTTCTAGGTCAACAGTGTAGAGAGATTCTTCATTGGAATCAAGCATAACAATTTTGGATGCGCCTAAATCCAATATTCTTTTACACAGATCTGATCCGATTGAACCACCTGCACCAATCACCAACACATTTAAGCCATGGACACAGGAGCCAATCAATGATTCCATGGGAGACGTAGGTTCTCTGCCCAATAGATCCTCAATTTCTATGGGTTTCAAATCGCTCAGATGAATTTTGCCACTTGCTAACTGAGAATTTGAAGGGAAAGAAAGGATTTTAAGCTCTCGTATGGTCAGATTGTGGACAATTTCGCGTTTGCGACGGCGTGGTATGTGGGGCATGGCCAGAAGAATATTTTGAATTTGAAACTTCTCAATGATTGAAGCGAGTTCTTCTGGATTAAAGATCGGTAGGCCTTGCAACCGTCGGCCGTGCAAAGAGGTATCATCATCTAGGTAGCCAACAATGCGGAGGTCGGAATAATTGCGCAGGGTTTGATAGAGGTTTGACCCAAAGCTGCCAGCACCATAAATCAAGGTTGGATTGGCAGTCGATAACGGATTGGCAGTGTCAGTTGCTTGTTCGATTACGCCTGTGCGCTTGGAGCGAGCTTGTAGAAAATCCCTGACAAATACCCTAGAAGTTATGCCAATCACCAAAAAGAAAGTCCAATACAATATCCAGAACGATGGAGGTGGTTGAGGCCCAAATAACCTGGACACCTGAGAGAGCACGGCCATCATTACGGTGGCTCGTAGGGCGAATCTATACAGAGATAAACTCGTTGCGTAACGGGTAAGATCTAAATAAGCCTTTGAAAGGAAAAGAAAAGGAATTCCAAAGCAGATCGCAACAATTACGACGCGCCAATATAAAATGAGGTCTTGGATGAGTGGGGTCGATGAGTAGATGCGTAGGGAAAGTGCTAGAACAAATGAGAATGCCAGGATGAATGTATCTTGAAGTAGTAAGCCCGAAATTCTAAATGCCTTGCCGCGATTTTGTGGTTGGGTTGTTGTCAAGTCGAGTACGTGCATGGGGGCAGTGCTGGTTGCAGCAGGTTGCTGTGTTGCAAGTTCCATAAAAACTATCATGCAGGGGGGGCGGTAGTGCATCTCGCGCAACCGGTTTCAAGCCATGGCCGGGGTCTGGGGCGCGTCAAGTCGAGCCAGAGGCCAAAAGCTGATGGGGTCGCGAATCTGGAGAAACGTCAAATGTGCCCGGCGGACAAAGTAAAATCATTTTGGCGGGCTTGCAAATGGCGGGCTTGCAAAAAAGACAAAATAAAAATTGATAGGCATTTAGGCTGACATTTAGCAAGAATGTGAATAATGTTAATTCATAGACAAAACATCGAAATTATCATCTTTTTACAGTTGATACTTAAATCATAGAAGAGACATGAGATGCTTCTAAAGCAGCAAGGCATCTACTAGAGAAAAATTACCCATCGAGAATAACATGGCGACCTTGATTTTGTCAAAACCTTCGCCTTTGGGTTCATCACGCTATCGCAGTACTACGGTCTGTTGATGATGAGAACTGGAACGTGGCGTGGTTCGTGTAGGCGCGCATGAGCCCTGATCGCTAGCGATGCATCAAGGCGTTTGACAAGTGAACCCTCCTCGCCGGGCGCGGATGACTGGTTTGCTCACTTGCAGTTCTTTTGGCATACAGTTCTGCTGGCATACAGGTTTGCTGACTTACAGGTCTGCTGGCTTAGAGGTTTGCTCGAATAGAGGTTTGCTCGAATAGAGGTTTGCTGAGTTGCGGAAGTCCGATCAGTTAGGGTTTGCTGACTTTACGGGACGGCAACATGGCGACAGGATCAGCTCGGTCATTCTGTCGATACCCAGCATTCGGCATGATTATGGTTGCCGATTGCCTCGACTCTTGATTGCTGAGCTGGATAGCAAGCGAGCTTTGCTCAGCGGCTCACCTCGTCGCTGGCATGTATTGGCCTCCATGCGATCCCGGCAGTGATCGAGGAGAGGAGTCAGTCAAGGGAGCTTGATCTTTGCTGGATCAGCGCAGCGGCATCTGCGCTTGCGCGCCCCGCTGTGGGCACATGGTTGCGCATCCCCCTGCAGTCAGCGCCGTAGCCGTTCCAGCAGATGGCTGCTCACTCGCAAGGCGTTGGCGATCGCGGTGAGCGAAGGATTCACCGCACCAATCGTGGGCATAAAGCTGGTATCCACGACATAGAGATTGTCGAGTTCGTGGGCCTTGCAGTTGAGGTCCAGCACCGAGCTGGCCGGATCGCTGCCGAAGCGGCAAGTGCCGGCCTGATGGCCGACGGCGGCGATGCTCATGCTGCTAGAGATGTACAGCTGCCGCTCCACCAAATGGTTGCGCAGATAGAGTCGATCCAGCACGCCCTCCAGCCTGCTGACGAGACGCTGGCTGGCGGTGAGATTGTTGGCGGTGTAACTGAGTTGTATCTGGCCACTCGCTGTCACGGTGATGCGATTCTCTGGATCGGGCAGATCCTCGCTGGAGATCCAGAAATCGACCGCATGTTCGGCAATCTTATCCATGCTCCAACCCGGCATCAGAAAGGTTTCCAGTGGGGCATAGCCCTTCATGATTGTGCCATTTGTTTTGCCGGTCATCTGAATATTGCCCATGGGGTAGTCAAAGTCAGCATCGCCAAAATACCAGTCGTTCAGCGATACAGTCTTCTGAAATACGGTGTGGTTTGGCTCATGGGCCAGAGCGACCAACGCCTTGCTGTTGTGGAACATGTAGTTCCGCCCCACTTGGTCTGAACCGTTCGCCAGGCCGCGGGGATGGCGGTCATTGGCCGACTGCAGCAGCAGGCGGGCGCTGTTGGCGGCGCCGCAACTGACCACCACCACATCGCCGCTCACCGTGATCGGTTCGCCATCGCGCTCCAGCTGCACCGCCGTCACCGAGCGGCCGCTGGGGTCGGTCAGCAGCCGCTTCACCTGGGCCCGCGTCAGCAGCGTCAGGTTGGCGTTGGCCAGGGCCGGCCGGATGCCCACCACTTCGGCATCGCCTTTGGCGTGCACCAGGCAGGGGAAGCCATCGCAGCAGTGGCACTTGCGGCAACGGCTGAAGGCCGGATGGGCCTCATCAAGCAGCACGCCACTGGGGGCATGGAAGGGATGCAAGCCCGCCGTGCGCAGGTCATCCACCAGCTTCTGCATGCGCGGCTCGTGGGCCACCGGCGGGTGGGGATAGGGGCCGCTGCAGGGGGGCTCCGTGGGGTCTTCGCCGCGTAGGCCGTGGACGTGGTACAGCTCTTCCGCCAGCTGGTACCAGGGCTCGAAGTCGCTATAGCGCAGCGGCCAGGCGGGAGAGATCCCTTCGCGATGGATCAACGCTTCGAAGTCCCGTTCGCGCAGCCGAAAGTGGGCAGCCCCATACATCTTGGTGGCCCCCCCCACGAAGTAATGGCTGCCGGGCTGGAAGGCTTTGCCGTGCTTGTCCAGCCAGGGATCGCTCGACACATAGCGCCCTTTCTGGAACACCTCCTCCGCATCCCAGTTCTGCGGTTCCTGGGGCAGCCAGTCGCCCCGCTCCAGCACCAGCACGTTCAGTCCGCTGGGCGCCAAGGCGCGGGCCAACGTTCCGCCGCCGGCGCCGCTGCCGATGATCACCACATCGAAATGGCGCCGCTCCCCCAGTTGCAGCTGGGCGGGGGCGGGCAGGCTGGAGCTGCTGATTCCCGGTTCGGCGAGGTTGAGATCGGAAGCGTTCATGGCGGCGGCAATTATGTGTTGGAGAAAGTGTGGTGGAGAAAGAGGTGTTGGAGAAAGGGGCTAGCGACCCCGGTCGATGCGGCTGTGCTCTGGCGACGCGTCGCTGGGTCAACACTGCCTTTAGCAAGGCTGCCCTTCAC
>JBIIIX010000333.1:0-3118 GCA_044234415.1 Cyanobium sp. | reverse complement strand
CGTGTCTGGATCCTCCTTCCAGCCGCGCGCAAGCTCCCGCACGGCGCTCAGGCGCACATCCCCATTCTCATCAGATTGGGCACGCTCTTTCAGCCACACCAGCGTGTCTGGATCCTCCTTCCAGCCGCGCGCAAGCTCCCGCACGGCGCTCCAGCGCACATCCACATTCTCATCGGATTGGGCACGCTCTTTCAGCCACACCAGCGTGTCTGGATCCTTCTTCCAGCCGCGTGCAAGCTCCCGCACGGCGCTCTGGCGCACATCCCATTTCTCATCGGATTGTGCACGCTCTTTCAGCCAAAGCAGCGTCTCTTTGTTGTCATTCCAGACTTCAGCAACAAGCGCGACAGCCTGTTGATGAACCGTGATCATTTGCATAAATTCCTCGAGCTGTAAAGGAAAGGAGTAGCTCCTCCGGCCAAATTCAATGAGATCTCCCGTTTCTTGGCGAACCCGGGCCTCTGTGCTTCCCAGCTCGCCACGATTGCGAACTTCGGCAACGCAGCGTGCCGCAAGGAAGATATGGCCGCAAGATTGATTCGGATCAGGTTGCTGCAGCAACCACTCCAAGATCTCCTTGACAAATTTCGGCGCCAGTTGACCCGCCACGAGCCTCAGCACCTCATGCCAGGTTTCATCCGGCCAATGCCCAAAGATCTCTGTCTTCAAGGCATCAATAGTCAGCGTTTGCTCCACCTGGAAGCGATCCACAATCGCCTCGGCGCAGAAATACTCCAGAAAGGTGCGATGCACAAAGGCGTAGTTGCCGCCGCCCATGAAGCAGAGCATGAAATTGCGACCCCGCAGTTGTTCGATCAGCGCCCGGGCGGCGCGATCGGGTCGCAACCCGGGGATGCCCTGCAGGCCCTCGCTGAGCGTGCGTTCGAGCTGATTCTCGTCGATCAGATTGATCAGGTTGCCGGCTTCCCCATCCACGCCGCCGCCTTGCAGCGTCCAGGCAATTCGCTTCATCAGCCCCAGCTTATCTTTGAAATCCAGCTGGGCATCGGCCAGCGAGGGAGAGGCCTCAAAGGCCAGATCGGTCTTCCATTGATGCAGCAACAGGCGGGAGCATTGGCTGTAGAGCTCCGCCCGATCCCGCGGTAACTCCTGGGTGCGGTTCAGGATCGCCATCAGCGTCAGCAGCAGCGGATTGCCCGCCAACTGCTGAATCGCGGCCGACTGCTGAATCGCCTGCAACAGCGAGGCGCGTTTGCGCTCGCCTTTGCTGCCATCCGCATAGGCCAACTGATGCCAGCGCCGCAGGAACACATCCGTCTGCTCCCCATCCAGCTCCTGCAGCATGAACGGGCGAAATCCTTCCTGCCGCCAGCGCTCGTGGGGAAAGCCGATCAGGCGCGAACTCACCACGATCTGCGCAGCCGGGTAATCGTCCGCAAAGCGGTGGATCGCCGTGCTCACCTTCTGCTGCAGTTGGGGATCGAACACCTCATCTAAACCATCCAACAACACCTGGGTGCGGTTGTGCCGCAGCCACCAATCCAGCGCCTGGGGATCGAAGTGCCAGCGCCGGCCTTCGGCACGCCCAAGATAATCGAGGAGGTCCTTCACTTCACCATTAGCGCGGCAACTGGCGTAATCCCGCAGCTCGATCAGCAGCGGCAACGGGCTGTCGTGGTGGGGTTGGCCGCCCGTCTCCGCCCAGGCCAACACCAGATACTGCAGCAGCAGCGATTTGCCCGATCCTGGATCGCCCAGCACCACCAGCTTCCGCTGCGAGGGATCCGCCAGCACCTCCAACATCGGCCGCGGCGATTGATCCAGATAGGTGCGGCGCAGCCGCGCCAGCGCCTCCTCATCCCACTCCGAGCCGTCCAGCACCCCCTGATCCCGCAGGCGCCGTTGCAGCTCCTTCGGCAGCTCCAGGGCCCGCGGCAGAAACTCTTCGCATTCGCGCACGGTGGGGGGGATGAACACCTCCGTCACCCGGATCCCGCGCGGCATGTCGCTGCTGGTGGCATCGAGCTCCTCCAGCTTCAGGTGCTCGTAGTGCCTGGACATCGCCTGGCGGTAGCCCGAGAGATCCAGGCTGGGGGTGGGGGCCGGGCGAGGGCGACCCGCCCCGGCAGCAGCGGCCCCGTCAGGCAGCAGGGAGCGCAGAAACGGCCCCAGCTCGGCGTAGTCGTCGCCATACGCGATCGGCTGCAACCAGGGGGCAGCGGCAAGCTTCTGTTGGTAGGCAACCAGCTCGGAGGCACGACACAGCAGCCTGTGGCGCGGCACTACATCTTTGAGGCCTTCCGAGCCCCAAGCGATCAGTTGTTGAAAATTTGGATCCAATACCGTATCGCCACAGCCCACGAACAGCAACGTTTTGCCCAGCGTCAGGCATTGTAAGACCGCCTTGGCATGGGGGTCGTCTTTAACCTTGTGATAAGACGCCAATCCCAACACCACCGATTCTGGCTTTTCATACTCGCCATGCAGATGCAGTACGGCCTGCCTGTGGCCACGCAGAACATCCTGAACCGCGTTGGGCTCCTGCCAGGTGATGGCGAAATATCCCGTCGCCTGCTCGAGTAAATGGTCGTAATTCAGTGTGGCCAGCACTCCCGGCAAGGCGGCTAGATTCCGCAACAGGGTTGCCTCCTGGATCCTTAATGTGCCAACCGTGTCCGCCAGCCAGCCGCGGAAGATGCCCTCACTTCGCAACTTTAGGCGATTGGTGATGGTCTCCGCGGCGCTGATCATCAAGTCGGGCTTGCCACTGCGGATCAATCCCCGCAGCAGCTCCTCATCCCCATCCGCCGCGCCGATCCCGCTCAGCCGCTCCACCCCATGCTCCAGCAGCCCCCTCCAGGTGGCCACCTGGTGGCCCTCCACCCGTTGCTGGCCGCAAGCCGCCACCGAAACACCCGATCCCACCACCACAACCACCTGCCCGCTGGCGATCTCCCTTTGGAGCTGAGCAATCTGGCTAAGCGATGGGCTCATCTGGCCTGGGTTGACAAGACTGGAAAACTCGCGCTGTTCGATGCTTGGCAACAGAGCACCGCAAAGAACCACCGCATGTGCACAGGATACGATTGTCGGCCATCAGGGCCAGGAAGTGCTCGGCCTGCCGCCCATTGGTGAAGACTTCGGTCCAGCCCAAGGA
>JBIIIX010000071.1:0-11994 GCA_044234415.1 Cyanobium sp. | reverse complement strand
ACGGGCCGGGGGCGGCGGCGACGGGGCCGCCCCGTTTCCAAGCCGGTGGATTCGAGGGCGCAGCGAATGATCAACCCAGCGGTGAGCAGGCTGCTGAGCAACGAGTTGCCGCCGTAGCTCACCAGCGGCAGGGGGAGGCCTGTTGTGGGCATCGATCCGCTGGCCACAGCGATGTTGAGGATCGATTGGCCCACCAGCAGGCAGGTGCAGCCGATGGCCACCAAGCGATGCTGGTTGCTGCGGCAGAGCAGGGCGATGCGCAGCCCCACGAAGCCGAACACCATCAGGAACAGCAGCAACATCAACGAACCGACGAAGCCGAACTCTTCGGCGAACACCGCGAAGATGAAGTCGGTGGTTTGAATCGGCAGGTACTGCAACTTCTGGGTCGAAAGGCCGAAGCCCTGGCCCAGTACCTGACCTGAGCCGATCGCCAGCAAGCTCTGCACCAATTGATAGCCATCCCCCTGGGCGTCGTGCCAGGGATTGAGGAATGAGGTGACCCGAGCCCGCTGGTAGTCGTTGATCAGAATACTGGCGCTTCCCAGCAGCCCCCCAGCGCCCGCCGCGCCAAGCAGCCAGCCCAAGGGCACGTTGCCCGCCAGGGCCATCAACCAGAGCAGCAACCCTGTGAGGGCGGCGGTGCTGAGGTTTGGCTGCTTCAGGATCAGCAGCAAGATCACCCCGAACGCACCCAGCCACAGCAGCTTTTGGTCATTGCCGATGCGGCGCCAGTGGGAGAACAGCACAGCCCCCTGCAGCACCGCGAAGGGCTTGACCAACTCGGTGGGCTGAATCTGGATGGGCCCCAGCACCAGCCAGCGGCTAGCGCCATTCACCGTGCTGCCGACCACCAGGGTGGCGGCCACCAACAGGCCGCCGATCAGCAGCGCTGGCGCGGCGAGATGGAGCCAGCGCCGCAGGCTGGTGCGAATCGCCAGCCAGAACAATCCCCAGCTGGCGATCAGCCAGAGGGCCTGACGTTTGACGTAGTAGGCGGCATCTTGCATCTCGCGGTCCGCCACCCACCAGCTGGCGGACGTGAGCACCAGCAGGCCGAACAGGCTCCAGAGAGCCGTGAGGCCCAGCAACAGGCGGGCTTCCGGCGGCCAGAGATCCCAGGGCAATGGCAGCAAGCTGCGGCCCTGGCCCAGCGGCGGAGAGGTCTCGGATGGATCCGTGAGGATTGGTTCCAGCGAAAGGCGAGTCAATGGGCTGGGGCCGGTGGACGGGTTCCCTATTGAGCCGCGCCGGACCCGGGTTTGTCGAGTCGATCAGGCCAGATGACCGTGGAAACTTGTGGAAGGCCTCACGTGGGCTTGCGGGACTGGAGGTTGGGCAGGCGCAGCTGGGTGGCAACGTGGTCGAGCGCCCACGAGGGGGGGAGGGTTCCGCGAGACCAAGCTGGAGGTCGTTTGGTCCAGATCGGACAAAGCGTGCAGCCTTGGAGGCCCACGACACAGCTCAGCAGGATTCGGGTTGAACTCGCTCGAGGGTTGGGATCGAACCGCCAGCAGGCTGGGAAGAGGCTCGGTTGGCTGAAAAGCCTGCAATCCAGAGAAGGCGCCCGCTGTTCCCCGAGCAGGGAGCCAGGCCATGGCTGCCCTTGGCAAGCCTCATCCCCAGCAGCCTGCGGTCTGGAGCGCTCAGCGAGCTTGGCTTGCCGATCTGGCAACCCCTGGTCGGTGTAGCCGCAGGGCGGGTCAACAAAGGAGCCATGGTGAGGTGAATTGAGGCCGGGGGGGCGAATGCAAAATCCATGTAGACGTTTGTAAGTGAGCTAAACTTGCATCGTCCATCTGGAAGAGTTGCCTCTGAAGTAGGCCCCTAAATTTCAAACATGCCACGACCAACAATCGCTGGGCCAGGAGTTGGGATGGTTGCTGATCGATGTTTTAAGCTTGAAGTTGAATTACATCGCATCAGCTTGCTAGAAGCGTGTGTAACTACATGCAGGGCGCCAAATGTTGCGTGCCGCAAAGACAAACCTATGCCAGCAAGTGCTGCTGTGTTAGTAATGCCTTTTCTGCCCGCCTCTGGAGAGGGGCGCAATCGAGTGCACGGGCTGCTCTGGCCAGTATCGCTAAGCCTGTCAGCCATGCTCAGCTTCTGTGTGCCTCCAGCAGCGGCAGAGCTGAAGCACAACCTGCCAGGCCTGGATTGATCCCTATTCAGCCTCACACCCCCAGCCAACCAACAGGGGCTGCCACAAAAAAAGCCCGGCTGAACGGGCTTGGCATTGCAACCAAATCGTGAGGGGGCTCCATGCTGGCGAACGACCAGGGCTTGGGTCGTTGACGAGAGAAAGAGCGCAAAAAATCGTCAAAGCCCCTGGCTGAAATCATTGTGCAGGCTTTCGCTTGCACTGATTTCAGCCAGGGGCTTCACGTCGCAAGAAGCAGGACTCCCGTCGCAGATCAGTTGCCGCAGTTCTGCTGGCGGCGGCCCGTGGCCAGCTCCACCTTCAGAATCTTGCCCCCTTGCTTCATGATCCGCTGCTGTTCGGCGAACCAGCTGTCGTAAGGCACCCACTTCGTGAAGAAGGTGTTCTGCAATTCCCGCTGCGAGCGCACCTTTTCAGGGCTTGGGATGCAGGCTGTGATCTTGAACAGGCGCATGGGTCGGCTCAGAAGTGAACAGGTGATCGTAGGGATCAGTTGCCCAGGCCGGAGCTGATGTAATCCAGATAAACACCCAGTTCCCGGCCAGCCTCAGGACCAACTAAACCTGCCGCCACTTCCTTCATGGCTTGAATCGACTGCACGGTGGCACCGATCGGCACACCCAGGGAGTTGTAGGTTTCCTTGAGACCATTCAAGACCCGCTCATCAAGGATCGAGGTATCGCCTGCCAACATGGCGTAGGTGGCATAGCGGAGGTAGTAATCCAGGTCGCGGATGCAGGCTGCATAGCGACGGGTGGTGTACATGTTGCCGCCCGGACGGGTGATGTCCGAATACAGAAGCGACTTGGCAACGGCATCTTTGATGATGGCCGAAGCATTGGCGCTGATGGTGGCGGCGGCACGGACGCGCAGCTCACCGCTGGCGAAGTACTGCTCCAGCCGTCCGATCGACGAGCCGTCGAGGTAAAGACCCTGGACGTCGGACTGGTTGATGACGTTGGTGATGGCGTCTTGCATGGATCCTGAGTTGGATGGCAGGGAATCGGGGAAGCGGGCCTCAGGAGAGAGCGCCGATGACGTAATCGAAGTAGAAGCCGGCCTCTTCGGCATCACTGCCGGGGAGAACGGTCTGGGAGGCATTCTTGAGTTCGCGGACCGCTTCGGCCATGGCCTCCAAGGGAGTGCCAAGGGCGCGATACATTTCGCGGGCGCCAATGATGCCAATTTCTTCGATCGGGGTGATGTCCCCGGCCACTACGCCATAAGTCACCAGGCGCAGGTAGTAGTCAATGTCGCGCAGGCAGGTGGCTGTCATCTCCTCGCCATAGGCGTTGCCGCCAGGGGAGATGAGGTCGGGGCGCTTCTGAAAGAGCGCTCCGCCAGCCTGCTTGACGAGACGTTCGCGGCTCTCGGCCAGAACTTGGGCAACGCGCAGGCGGCGCTGGCCGCCGGCGACGAAAGCCTTGATCTGATCGAGTTCGCCAGGGCTGAGATAGCGGGCCTCGGCGTCAGCGTTGATGATCGAGTTGGAGACGATGCTCATGCAGTTCTGCCTCGAAACAAGCGGCCGCCGTTGAAGGAGACCGGCATCCGGTGGTGAAGGGAATGCAGTCGGCGATGCGACTGCCGAATCATTCTGTGGCAACGCCGCACGCCTTCCCGGCGGCCGGTAACAGTTCTTCATGGCTGCGATGAGGCTCAGATCCCAGCTCCGCCAACGAGTTTCAACGCTGTTCTTGATAGAAAGCTTCTGCAGCAATTGTTGATGTTTAGCCGCCATGGCCCCGTGTTCAGGACTGGCTCTCGCTGCGATTTTTGATTGCGTTTGATGGCAAGCGAACCTCGCTAGGCCCATGCATCGCCGCGGGGGGCGTTGATCGCTCTGCCGCAATCTTCGGCGCCGGGCGCTGATGCTTAAAAGGCCCGTCTCCCCGCTGATTTGGCGAGGAAACAGGCCTGGCGTTTGCCCCGCTGGGGCGGATGTCAACGGGCTCGCTCCGGCGGCTTGTCCCTGTGGAATGGCCGCCGTGTTGAGCCTGGGGTCAAATGGCGCCCCGGGGTGCCGGCGTGAGACCGGCATTGCCGGCATACAGGGCCGCGGTGCGATTCACCGTGGGCAATGGGATGCCATCGGCAGTGCTCAGACCACGGATGTAGGGCACGGTGTTTTGACCGAAACTGCTGGCGTATTCGCCACTGCTCAGCAGGATGTTGATGGCGGCCGGGAGGCCGCGCCGCACCCGGGTGGCCAGGAACTGGCTGGTTTCCCGTGGCTGGGCCGCCCTACCCAGCAGCGCCAGGTAGGCAGCGGCTGCGGCGCGCAGCGGTGCCAAGCGGGCCAAGCGTTGCACGAACAGATCGCTGCCAGCCACCTGGGCCACGAACTCGGCAACGCTGAGCTGCCCATCCCGCAGCTGGGATTCGGGATCGCTCAGCCGATCGGTTGTGACAAGCTCGCGGTTGAGCAGCTGGCGGTAGGTGGCCTGGATCACCTCCTCCAGCTGCTCACGGCTGGGGGCGTTGAGCAGCTGAACGGGCCGGCCCAGGCTGGAGCGGCGTGCGAACCCCTGGGGTGTGCCTGGCCGCAGCGCCTTCTCCATCGCCGCGCCCGGTTGCTGGGGCAGGGATGTGGTGTATCCGCTGGCCACCGGTAGGCGCCAGACACCGCCGATCGCCGCTGGGCTGGCCGGAACGCTCGCCCGGGCCACGGCACCCACGGCCCCGGTGGCAGTTGGAGTGCTGACGCGGCTGGTCCACGCGGCGGCGCCGCCCCCGCCGCTTTGCCAGCGGGGCTGGCTCCAGCGGCGCACGGGGGCTGGCGGTTGCTTCACGCTGCCAGGACCCTCGGCCTGGGCTTTGGGGCTGGCAAAGCTTTCTCCGCCGCTGATCGCCGCCGACCAGGATCCCTTGACCACGGTCCTCGGTGTGAGGTTGCGTGGGGTGAGGTCACCAACGGTCCGCAAGGCCTGGGGCGGGGACACGTCTGGCCGTGGCAGCAGCGTTAGATCGGCGATGGAGGCCGTGTCGATCGGGCGGCGCAGAGCCGGAACGCGGCGGGCATTGCGATCCGCCGGCGTGACGAAGCGCTCGTAGGGAACGGTGTCTTCGCCGAAGCTGTCGAGGTAGTCGCGGCTGTTGATCAGGGCATCGACCACGCCATAAAAACCCTTGCGCGCCGCCACATCGAAATAGGCATTGATCTCCCAGCGACCAAAGGTGGGGCGACCCAGGAGGCGGCGGTGCATCACCTCAATCGCCTTGCAGATGTAGAGGCCGCTCCAGTAGCGCCGACGGAACGCATTGGAACGGGCCACTTGGCGCACGAATTCGCGCAGCGTGATGTCGCCGTTCTCAAGCTTGATCTCCTCCACCGTGGTGCGCTCACCCGCATAGCCGGCGCTGCCCAGCACTTGCACGTACACCGCCCGGATCACGGCCTGCGTTGCCGCCTCGGTGTTGCGCACGCTGGGCTGGCCCCCGCGGCGTGGAACCGAGCTGCCGCCAGTGGCGATCTGGGTAAGCCGCAACACCCTTGGCCCCACGCGCCGAGGGGTGGAACGGCGGAACTGGGCGCTGGCCATCGGACCGGGTTGGGCCAGGCCATTGCCGATCAGAAGGCGCCGGCTGTCGTAGCTGAAGGGCGCCGGGCGGGTAGCCACCGATGCCGTACCCGATGGAAAGATGGCGCCGTAGGTGAGGGCCAGGGGGTCGTTGCCGCCGCCGTAGGGATGCTGATCGGCGTAAGGCTGGCGATAGGAGGCGTAGAGGGTGATGTATTGGGGTGCTCCCTCAAACGGTGCACTGAAGCGGAAGAGCTTGCGGTTGGACCCCCAACCGGCGCTCTCCTGGGCCTCCTCGCCCAGATCGCGCAGATAAGGCACCGTTTCCTCGCCGAACACACGGGCGTATTCCATGCTGTTCACCAGGGCGTCCACCAGGCCGGAGAGCCCTTTGCTGGAGACGATCGCGAAGTAAGCGCGAAACTCCTCGATCGAGCTGATGCCGCGACCGAGGAAGTGGCGGAAGGCCAGCTCCACGACCCGGCTGTTGGAGAACCGCCCATAGAACTGGCGGCGGTATTCCTTGCTGCGTCCGAGGGTGCGAATGAACTCGCGCATCGAGATCTGGCCCTGCCGCACCTGGGTGGCCTCCACCGGGCAGACCACCTGGGAATAACCCTTGACGATGTCGCGCTCGAACACCTGGCGGTAAGCCGCCCGGATCACCTCGGCCTTCTGAGCGCCCGAAAGGCGCGGCCTCATAATGAATCGCTGGGCACCTTCCGCCGCGAGGGCATAGATCGCCGGCAGCTGCAAGCCCTGGTTCACCGGGCTGCCGAGGCGCTGGCGGGTGGAGGGGGTGGGAACGGCGAGCTCCTGGAGCAGCACGTTGAAGCAATCGATCACGAGTTTGCGCGTCTCGGGATCCTCCTGGAACAGGGCAGCGGCGGCGGCCCGCATCTCCTGGATCGCCACATTGGTGGCCGCCAGAGAGCAGGCTTTCTCAAGCACATCGCGCAGGCCGCGGGTGTTGACGGCCAGGATGCTGGGGTCGCCGGCCACCAAGGCGTAGCCCACGTAGCGCAGGAACCAGGCCAGGTCGCGGATCGACTTCTTCATCCGCTCGGTGCCGTAGCGGCCCACGCTGATTGCCGAAAACCCCGACGGCAGCACCACGCGCACGTCGGCGTCGCCACCGGCGCCCTGCAGCAGACGGCTGAACAGATTGCCGCGGCTGGCGGTGCCGCCGGCAAAGGTTTTCACCGAGGTCTGGAAGGCGACCTGGTCGGCGGCGAGGGGGGTGCCATCCGGGGCGGTGCTCAGCGGCGCCTCCAGATAGGAGAGCGGCGTGCCACCGGTGAAGATGCGGTTGGCGGCGCGGGCCACGATGGCGTCGGCGTTCGCCGTGATGCGGCGGGCCGCTTCAACGCGGGCCACACCGCTTTGGAAGAAGGAGGTCAGGACGGCGAGTTCGCCGCCATCAGGGAATCGATCCTGCTGCTCCGCCTGACGGACGCTGGAGAGCGGCAGGGTGTCGTAGAGCTGAGGGGCGACCCTGGTGCTGCCGCTGCTGGCGGTCACGGTCATGAACGGGAGCGAGCCGGGCTTCGGCACCCTACGGCGCACGCCTGGAGGCTCCGGGAACGCATGAACAAATATTTGCAGCAGCGCCCCCAACGGCTGCCAACCCGGCGGCTGGCGCCGCGCCTTTTCCCTGACACACTCGCCCCAGCCCCTGCAGCCGTCGATGAGCGACCGCCTCGATTCCGCCGTGGACGCCGACCACCAGGCCCCTTGCGGCGCGACCCCGCGGGATGCGGCCACGCCGGTGGTGAGCGCCTTTTACGACCGCTTCCCCTATCCCGCTGATCCCCTACAGGACGGCCCACCGCCTGGATACAACTGGCGCTGGTGCGTCGACAGCGTGCGGGCGTTCGTGTATGGCTGCCTGCCGCCAGCTCCCCGCTCCTGGCGGATCCTCGACGCCGGCTGCGGCACTGGCGTCAGCAGCGACTACCTCTGCCACCTCAACCCTGGCAGCTCCGTGCTGGCGGTTGATATCAGCGGCGGCGCCCTGGCGGTGGCGCGCGAGCGCTGCGCCCGTTCCGGCGCCAGCGCTCAGGTGAGCGCGTTGCGTCTGGAGCAGCGCAGCCTGCTGGATCTGGCCGGCGAGGGAGGGTTCGATCACATCAACTCCGTGGGGGTGCTCCATCACCTGTGCGATCCGGAGGCCGGCCTGAACGCCTTGGCCAGCCTGTTGCGTCCGGGCGGGCTGCTGCACCTTTTCCTCTATGCGGACGCCGGCCGCTGGGAGATCCAGCGGACCCAGCGAGCCCTGGCGCTGCTGGAGGTGGGCACCGGCGCCGAGGGGCTGCGCCTGGGCCGAGCCCTGTTGGAGGAGCTACCGGAAGCCAACCGGATCCGGCGCCAGCACGAGCGCCGCTGGGCACTCGATACCCGTGCCGACGCCAACTTCGCCGATATGTATCTGCACCCCCAGGAGACCAGCTACAACCTGGAGCGCTTGTTCGGTTTTATCGCTTCGGCGGGCCTCGAATTCGCCGGTTTCTCGAACCCCGAGGTTTGGGATCCGGCGCGGCTGCTGCAGGGGGAGCTGTTGGAGCGGGCTCGGGCGCTGCCGCCCCGCCAGCGCTGGGCTTTGGTGGAAAACCTCGACCCCGACATCAGCCACTTTGAGTTCTTTCTCAGCCGTGGCCCCGTGCCAGCCAGCCCCTGGTCAGCACCCAACAGCTGCGACGACGCCACCCTGTTGGCCGCCAGCGGCGAACGCAACCGCTGTCTTTGGGGTTGGCCCTCCACCAGCTTGTTTGATCCCGACTTACAGCCCACCAGCCTCGATCCAGGCGATCTGGAGCTGATGCAGGCGCTGGAGGCCTCCCCCCTGGGCACCAGCCTGGCGGAGTTGCCCTTGGCGATGGAGGCGCCGGAACGGGCGCAGCGGGTGCGGCGGCTGCTGGAGCAGCGGGTGCTGCTGGCGGTTCCTTGAACCGCGGTGCTGCTGGCGGTTCTTTGAACCGTAGTGTTGCTGGCGGTTCCTTGAACCGCGGCGGCAGCGCTGGAGCGGGCTGCCCATGGGTCCGTAACGCTGCGTGATAATCTCCGACCGCTTCGACAGCCCTAGGCGCCTTGCAGGCTCAGCTCACCAGCTCGTTGGAATCCTGTCCGCCTAGCGGCGGCGCGATTTCCGTGAACGGGACGGTTCCCGCTGCCGCAGGGCCATCCAAGGGCAACAGGCATGCTGAGGTCGGGGTTGTCACCAACCCAACAACCTCCACTCCAGATAATGGAATGGCAGGTTTTCAGCGCCTGCAGCGCCGTCTGTTGATGGCCACGCTGGTGGCGACAGCCCTGGCTGTGCCGCTTTGCTTATGGCTGTTCGATCTCGGCACGGCCGCCAGTTTGCTGGTTGGAGCCCTGGCTGGATTGCTGTATTTGCGCCTTTTGGCCCGCAGCGTCAGCCGTCTGGGCGTGGCTTCGAAATCCCTGAGCAAAGCTCAGCTGCTTGTGCCCATCGCACTCGTGCTGGCCGCCGCCAAGATCCCCGCCCTGCAGATGCTGCCGGCCCTGATCGGCTTTCTGCTCTACAAGCCGGCCCTGATCGTTCAGGCCCTGCTCGACGCCTGAACTAAACCCTTCGCTTCCCACGGGCGATAGCCTCCCTGCCGCTTCGGCGGTTCCGCCATCCCGCCAGGACATTTCTCGATGCTCCCGCCGCTCCTCAACCTGCCTTTTGCCGAATTGGAGGTGGGCCAACACCTCTATTGGCAGATTGGCAACCTCAAAATCCACGGACAGGTTTTCCTCAGCTCCTGGGTCGTGATCGGCGCTTTGCTTGCCGTCGTTGTTGTCGGCACGCGCCAGCTGCAGCGGGAACCTGCCGGCGTGCAGAACCTGCTGGAATTCCTCTGGGATTACATCCGCGATCTGGCCCGTGAGCAGATTGGTGAGAAAGCCTATCGCGATTGGCTGCCGTTCATCGGCACCCTGTTCCTGTTCATCTTCGTCAGCAATTGGGGTGGAGCTCTCATCCCCTGGAAGCTGATCCATCTGCCAAGCGGTGAACTTGGAGCACCAACCGCTGATATCAATACCACCATCGCCCTGGCCTTGTTGGTGTCGCTGGCTTATTTCTACGCCGGCCTCAGCCGCAAAGGATTCCGATATTTCGAATACTACGTGGAGCCAACGCCCATTATGCTCCCGTTCAAGATTGTTGAAGATTTCACAAAGCCTCTAAGCCTTTCTTTCCGTCTGTTCGGAAACATCTTGGCTGACGAGTTGGTGGTGGCAGTTTTGGCATTTCTTGTACCCTTGATCGTGCCACTTCCCGCCATGTTCCTGGGTCTTTTCACCTCAGCGATTCAGGCCTTGATTTTTGCAACGCTTGCCGCTTACTACATCGGCGAAGCTGTGCACGAGGAGCATCACTAACCCGCCCAGCTATGGGCGCCCTGGCGCTCTGGCAAACTCTTTGGCGCGCAGGTCCGGCTTAACCCGGGCCCATCTCCGCTGCGAGATGTCCAGGCGCCAGGTCTGACCCCGACCACTCCGGCACGGTCCCCCTCCGACTTCCCCCGGATTTTCCCTGCGCTTTCCCGGCGCCCACCTTTCCTTTCCCCCATGGATTCCCTCACCTCCGCTGCATCCGTTGTGGCTGCTGGTCTTGCTGTCGGCCTCGGCGCCATCGGCCCCGGCATCGGCCAGGGCACCGCGGCTGGCGGCGCCGTTGAAGGCATCGCTCGCCAGCCCGAAGCTGAAGGCAAGATTCGCGGCACCCTGCTGCTCTCCCTGGCCTTCATGGAAGCGCTCACCATCTACGGCCTTGTGGTGGCTCTGGTGCTGCTGTTCGCCAACCCCTTCGCGAGCTGACAATCGGCATGGGCTGGCCAGCGCCGCAATGCCGCTGACCGGCCCAACCCGTTTCGCCGCCAACACCCTCTTTCCTCCCGCCTTCTCGCCCGCACTCCCGCACCATGACCAGCTGGCTCTTGCTTGCCGAGGCAGGCGCGACCGCAGGAACTCCTGAGGGAGGTCTGTTCGACCTCGACGCCACCCTGCCGCTGATGGCGGTTCAGGTGGTCATCCTCACCTTCATCCTCAACACCTTGTTTTTCCGGCCGGTTGGCAAAGCCGTGGAAGAACGGGAGGGCTACATCGCCACGAGCCGCTCCGAAGCCAAGCAAAAGCTGGCACAGGCTCAGCGGCTTGAGGCCGATCTGCGTGAGCAGCTCAAAGAAGCCCGCCAGCAAGCCCAGAAGTTAATCCTCGAGGCCGAGCAGGACGCCGACAAGCTCTACCGCGAAGCCATCGCCGTGGCCCAAGCCGATGCGATCGCGAGCCGTGAACAGGCACGCCGTGAGATCGACGGCGAGCGCACCCGGGCTCTGACCCAGTTGCAGGGTGACGCAGACCAGCTCGCCGGCCTGATTGTCGACCGTCTCCTCGCCGCCTGATGACCTACCTCTTCCTCGCCTCCCACGGCAGTTTCGGTTTCAACCTGAATCCGTTTGAAACCAACATCATCAACCTGGCGATTGTGATCGCCGGCTTGATTTATTTCCTGCGCGGTTTCCTGGGCGGCATTCTTGAACGCCGCAAAACTGCGATCGTTGCTGATCTCAAGGATGCCGAGCAGCGCTTGGCAAGCGCCAGCGCCGCCCTCAAGACAGCCCAGGAACAGGTGGCTGATTCCCAGGCACAAGCCGAAAAGATTCGTACAGATGCCAAGGCCCGTGCTGAAGCTGTGCGGCTTGAGATCGAGCGTCGCACCGTTGAGGAAATGGCACGGATGAAAACCGAATCCTCCTCGGATCTGGTCAACGAAGCGGCTCGGGTCAGCACCCAGCTCCGTCGTGAGGCCGCCCGTTTGGCGATCGAAAAAGCTCTCGCCAGCCTGCCCGGCAAGCTGGATGACGCCGCCCAGATTCGTCTGATCGACCATTCCATCCAGTCCCTGGGTCCCGCCTGATGCCCCTTCTCAACACCGTCACCACTCCTTACGCGGAAGCGTTTCTGCAGGTTGCCGACGCTTCCGGTGAAACCGAGGTTGTCATCGGCCAGGTGCGCTCTCTGCTCGACGTTTGGGCCTCTTCTCCCGAACTGCGCGAAGCCCTGGGCTCGCCCGTTCTCGAAGTCGACGTCAAGAAGGCGTTGATCGAGAAGCTGTTCGCCGCTGAGCTGTCCCCCATCTTCCTCAACCTGTTGAAGCTGTTGGCCGATCGCAAGCGCATCGGCATCCTCGGCCCAGTTCTTGAGCGCATGCTTGAGATCTACCGCCAGCAAAACAACATCGCTTTGGCGACCATCACCTCAGCCACGCCGCTTTCGGACAGCCAACAAGCCCTGGTT
>JBIIIX010000332.1:0-3127 GCA_044234415.1 Cyanobium sp. | reverse complement strand
CCCCCCCACCGTTGACCCCGAGCTGAAAGCCCACCAGGAGTGGCTTGGCTATCTGCAGCCCGTGGGTCTGGTGGTGGCACCGGCGGCGATGCAGGACGCCGGCTGGGTGGTGACCCGCAGTGGCAGTGAGCTGATCGAGCGGCAGGAGCGCTACCGGGGAGCCCTTGAAGCCCTGGACTCCGATCAGGAGGCCAATCCAGACGACCGAAAGCTGGGTTTCTCCCGCATCGAGACCCTGCTGGTGGAGCACCTGGGCTGGAGCCCTGATCAGATCCAGAGCAACCCAAGCCAGATCGAGGCCTTCGCCAGGGACCTGCCTGAACTCGGCGAGACCCTCGCCCCCAGTTCCGTGGTGCCAACCGCCTCTGGTGAGGGCGTCCAGCTCCTGCTGCTGGAGCTGGCGACCGGGGCAGCCCTGGATCAGAAGGTCACCGATGGCGAGCATCTCTGGAAGGCCACCCGCCAAGAGCGCTTCGAGCGGCTGCTGCGCGAAACCGGTGTGGAGGCAGGCCTGCTGTTCAACGGCAGCCAGCTGCGCCTGGTGGTGGCGCCCAAGGGCGAAAGCTCCGGTCATCTCACCTTCCCGCTGGCGGAACTGGCCGCGGTGAGCGGCCGGCTGATGTTCTCGGGCCTGGATCTGCTGCTGGGCCAGAGCCATGTGTTCCTCGATCCCGATGGCTACCGGCTCGCGGATGTACTGAAGAAGAGCCGCAGTTTCCAGGCGGTGGTGAGCAATGCCCTGGCCGATCAGGTGCTGGCGGCGCTGTGGGAGCTGCTGCGCGGCTTCCAGCAGGCTGATGAACTCAGCCAACGCCAAGGCATCGAGCTGCTCGCCGACCTGCCGGAGCGCGACCCGCAGCAGCTCTACGGCGGCCTGATCACGGTGCTGATGCGGCTGGTGTTTCTGCTCTACGCCGAAGACGAGGCGCTGATGCCCGCCGATGCGGTGTATGAGCAGAACTACAAGGTGAGCGCCATCTTCGAGCGGCTGCGGCAGGACGCGGCCGATTATCCAGACACGATGGAGCAGCGCTACGGCGCCTGGGCAGGGTTGATGAGCCTCTGCCGGCTGGTGTACGGGGGCGGCGGGGCGACAACGGGCTACCTGCCCGCGCGCAAGGGCCAGTTGTTTGAACCGCAGGCCTACCCCTGGCTGGAAACCCCCTGGATCAGCGATGGGGTGGTGTTGGCGGTGCTCAGCAACCTGTTGGTGGTGAAGGGGGAGCGGATCAGCTACCGGGCCCTCGACGTGGAGCAGATCGGCTCGGTGTACGAGGGGATCATGGGCTTCGGGGTGCGCCGCATCCCGGGCCGTTGCATCGGCCTCAAGAGCAAGCCCCAGGGCGCCAAGAAGCAGCTCACCACGGCGGTGGATCTGGATGCCCTGCGGGCGCTGCCGGGTGGGAAGCGCAAGGCCTGGCTGGAGGAGGAAGCGGCCACCACCCTGCCGGCCAAAGCAGCCAACGCCCTGAAGGAGGCGGCCAGTGAAGCCGAGCTGCTGGAGGCCCTCGCCCCCCGCATCGACCGCGATCTGTTTGAAGGCCTGCAGGCGGCCGGCAGCTTGGTGTTCCAGCCCACAGAGGAGCGGCGGCGCAGCGGCAGCCACTACACACCCCGCTCGCTCACCCGGCCGATCGTGGAGGAGGCCCTGCGCCCCTGGTTGGAGCGGTGCCACCACCGCCCCACGGCGGCCCTGATCCTCGATCTGAAGATCTGCGATCCGGCCATGGGCTCGGGCGCTTTTCTGGTGGAGAGCTGCCGCTTCCTGGCCGAACTGCTGGAGCAAGCCTGGACCCGTGAGGGTCTGCCTGATGCGCTGAAGCCCGGAGGCCACGCCCACGGTGAAGAACCTCTGATCTACGCCCGCCGCCTGATCGCCCAGAGCTGCCTGTATGGGGTCGACAAGAACCCCTTCGCGGTAAACCTAGCCCGCCTCAGCCTTTGGCTGGTGAGCCTCAGCAAGGACGCACCGTTCACGTTTGTGGATCACGCCCTGAAGTGCGGCGATTCGTTGGTGGGTATGGAGCGAAGCGCGATCGAAGCGGCATTGAAGGGCGCCAGCCTGCAGCGCGAACTGCAGATGGATTATCTGGATCAGGTGCGGCAGCAGGAGGCCAGGAGCTTCGCGCTGTTCCATGCCGACAGCCGCAGCGATGCCGACGACGCCCAGAAGCGCCAGGCCCTTGATGAGCTGAACGCCAGCACGGCCTACCTGCGCACCGTGGGAGATCTGCTGGTGGCGGCGTTCTTCAACGGCAAGAAGCCGAGAGACCGCGACGAGCTGAAGCAGCTGTATCTGGAGGCCACCCTGCAGCACAGCTCAGCAGCAGAGCTGGAAGATGAGCTGGCGGAACCTCTGGAGCGGCTGCGCGAAGGAGAGAAGGGCATTCAGCCGCTGCACTGGCAGCTGGCCTTCCCGGATGTGTTCGGCCGGCCAGAGCCGGGCTTCGATATCTTCGTGGGCAACCCGCCCTTCGCTGGCAAGAACACCATCTCCGAAGGCAGCCCCGACGGCATTCTCGACTGGTTCAAACAGCTGCACCCCGAAAGCCACGGCAATGCCGATCTGGTGGCCCACTTCTTCCGCCGCTGCTTCCAGCTGCTGCGGCCCGGTGGATCCCTGGGACTGATCGCCACCAACACCATCGCCCAGGGCGACACCCGCAGCACCGGCTTGCGTTGGATCTGCCTGAACGGCGGCACCATCTACTCAGCGCGGAAAAGGTACAAGTGGCCTGGCGTGGCAACTGTGGTGGTGAGCGTGGTGCACCTGCGCAAAGGCGCCTACGCCGGCGTGAATCTGCTGGAGCGGCGTTCGGTGGAGCAGATCACGGCGTTTCTGTTCGCCAATGGCGGCAATGAGGATCCCAGGCCGCTGGAGGCAAATGCCGGCAAGAGCTTTGTTGGAAGCTATGTGCTAGGCCTGGGATTCACCTTCGATGATTCTGGCCCGGCCGACGAGGACACATCCGGCATCCCCTCACCGATCGCAACGATGGAGCGGCTGATCGCCGAAAACCCGAAGAACGCCGAGGTGATCTTCCCCTATATCGGTGGCGAGGAGGTGAACGAAAGCGCGACTCATGCTCACCATCGTTTTGTTGTTGACTTCAGAGATCGAGAAGAG
>JBIIIX010000331.1:0-3172 GCA_044234415.1 Cyanobium sp. | reverse complement strand
ACGTATCTCGGCTAGCGGCCGGGGTCTAAACCTTCTGTCGCGTCAGACCGGGCTGGGCGAGATTGCTGAGCCAAAAGCTGGCGCGGATCGATCCGATCCGATCGCCTAGCCAGCCCAGATCTCCTCCAGCTCCAGCACCAACCCCGGCAGCACGTCGCCGCCAGAGAGCCGCTCCGCGTTCTCGAGGCGCTCGTGGTCCATCGCCGCACCGGCTTCGCTGGCGCCAGGGGCGTCGGCTCCCGAGTCGGCTTCGGCGTCGGCTTCGCCCTGGCGGCCCCTCGCGGCGGGTAGGGCGGCCGTCCAAATCTCCACCGCCCGCTGTTCGGGGAACAGCAGCCAGCCCAACTGCGCCCCATTGGCACGGTACGCGGCCATCTTGCGGCGCAGGGCTTCGGCACCGCGATGACCAGCATCCGAGGCGCTGGCCAGTTCGATCACCAGCTCGGGGCAGAGGGGCGGAAAGCCGCGGCGCTGCTCTGGGCTGAGCGCCTGCCAACGCTTGTGACTCAGCACCGCCGCATCAGGGCTGAGCACCGAGCCATCGGCCAAGCGGAAGCCGCTGGAACTGTCGAAGACCTTCCATCCGCCCCGGGCCAGGGCCCAGATCTGCAGACGGGTGCAGAGCAGCGTGTTGCGAGCGCCTGTCTCGCCTCCCGTTGGCGTCATCGTGATCAGCTGGCCATCGGCCGCCAGTTCCAGCACCGCCTCCGGATTCGCCTCGCAGACCAGCGCAAACTGCTCGGGCGTCAAGCGCAGATCTTGGGGGAGCCGCAGCGGCGCCAGCCCGGTGGAGGGCCCCTCGGCGAAGGATCCCGTGACAGGGAAGGCGGCGGCAGCGGGTGGGGCGATGGTCATCGCACCGGAGGAGCGTGTCATCGAGGCTAAGGCGAAACTCCAGCCTTGCGATGACAAGAGAGCCATCCTTGCGATACATCAGCCCCAGCTGAATCCTGAAGCAACACGAACACCCACCGCTGCTTGCTGATCGTGAGCTGGCTGCGTGGTGCTGGCTTTTGAAGCATAGGGTGTGCGCCATGCCAGCAACAGCACGGCACCCGAAGAGCGGCTGATTGGATCACCATCACTGCCGCTCAGACCAACAGGCCCATCGCCTGAACCTCCTCCCGCGCCAGCTCCCTCAGGCGCCTCTCTCTCAGGTACAGGAACAGCGGCGCTCCACAGGCAAAAGCCAAGGTGAAGCAGCACAGCAACACCAGCCACAGCCCTTTCAGTCGCAGGCGGCGGCTCTCCACCACGATCCAGATCAGCACGGCGCTGGAGCCGATCGCCAGGTCGCGGCTGAGCGACTGGGCGGCGGGGTTGATATTGGCCAAGGCGATGAATTGGCCGATATCGAAGCCGCCGGGATAGGCGCGCATGTAATCGAGGTTGGCTAGCCAGGGCAGCACCGCCCCGGCCGCGGCCAACGCCAGGTAGAGCAGCTCCAACCCGTGGATTGCCGAATCAGACGATCCCGGCAGGATGGCGGGGATGGGGGCTGCGGAAGGCATGGCCTCGCCATTGGCAGCTGCGTGGGCGCTGCCCCGCCCTGCGTCCTCAGCCTGTGAGTCGGCCGGGATTCCGGCGTTGTCTTGGGGGCTGGGCGGCGTGGAAGCGTTCGCGTTCGCGGAGGGGTTGGTGTTGGCGGCGTCGATGCCGGCGGGGGAGGGGTCAGCCACGGATGTGCGGGGGGCAGCGGGGTCTGGGTTCGCCAGCATGCCGCCCCCTTCGCGCCTCCGGGGGCAGCGGCGGATCGCACCTCAGGGGTGCCGAATCAGGTCAATCGCTTGGGCTCTCTTGATGGCCGATGAAGCTCCGCAACCGAAGGAGACTTGTGCCAAAACGCTCGGCCTCACAAGCCGCTCCGTTTTGCCCCAAACGTGAGAGGGGCGCCACGGAGTGATGGGGGTCAACACGTTTGGGCTTGGCCAGTGGATGGTGGCCTTGGGCTTGGCCGGTGGCCTTGGGCTTGGCCGGTGGCCCGTGGCCTTGGGCCGGTGGCCTTGGGCCAGTGGCCCGTGGCCTTCGGCTACCCCGGCTGGTAAGGGCTGGCGGCCCCATCAGGATCATCGGGATCCCAGAGCCGCACCTCCTGTTCCACCTGGCTGAGCAACGTTTCGCAGCGCTCGGCATAGGCCTGGCCGCGGCGATGCAGCTCCACCATCGCCTCCACATCCAGGTCGCTGGCCTGCAACTGGCTCAGCACCAGCTCCAGGGCCACCTGCGCCTCGCGAAAGCTGAGGTCGTCGACTCCCTCTCGCAGCTCCGGCTCGGCGGGATCAGCCGTGGCCCGGGCGGGTTCGGCCGCGGCAGCATCCGGGCGCGAGGCGTCGAGCGGGGCTCCAGAACGGCTGCGGGGACTGGGGGGCATGGCGAGACGGCTGCGGCGGAGGGGGGGTGTGGAGCGGTGGAGGGGGGAAGGGTCGATCGTGCCGCGCTGCAGCGGTGGAGGACCGGGGGGAGCGGAGATCGGCTGGCTGGGTCTGCCCGTCAGCCGCCAACCCGATGGCTGGCTGGATCGCGGGCGGCGAATCGGTGCCGCGCTGGATCGGTGTTGCGATCAATCGGGTTTGCGGCGGATTGGTGTTGGGGGAAGGACGGCTCCAGCCTGCCCCAACACCACAGCGACCGGAATTTGCTCAACAGCCAAGGGCTCACGCTTCGGATCCGAGGGCCCCTGGCGACGGCGGCACCACAACCGAACCAGCGGCCGATCGGCGACGCCAGCACCACCTGCCGGCCGGAGCCACTCCGGATCTCCAGCGCGGCATCCCGGGCCGGATCAGCCCGCCCCGTCCTCCTCCAGCCGGCGGCTGATCACCTGGGCCGTGAGCTCGCCGCGGAGCAGTTGCACCTGAATGCGCTCCCCCTCGGCCACGCCATCGGCTCGGCGCAACAGCCTTCCCTGGCTATCGCGCACCAAGCTGAAGCCTCGCTCCAGCCAATGGCTGGGGGACAGGGCCCGCAGCAGCCGCTGCCGCTGGGCCAGCCAGTCGCGCTGGCGCTCCAGCAGTCGGCGCGGATGGGCCTCCCCCAACGCCAGCCTCTGGCGCTCCAATGCCTCCCGGGCCCGCTGCAGCCGCAGCCGCAGGCGTTCCGCCAACTGGCCGCGGCGCTGCCGCACTCCCTGCAGCGCCGCCTGGCGATCCGGCAGCAAGGCCACCAACGCCGC
>JBIIIX010000070.1:0-12172 GCA_044234415.1 Cyanobium sp. | reverse complement strand
TTGTCGTAGATCTTCTGCATCTCCAACCCCACCGGCATGGTGGCGCTGAACTCTTTCAACACCTCCTCAACCCCCTTCGATACTTCCAGGGCATTGCTGCCGCTGAGCTGATAAATCGCCATGCCCACCGAGGGCACACCGCGCAGGTCGCTGGCCTCCACCGAGAAGTTCTCCCCCCCCAGGCTCACCCGCCCCACATCGCGCAGCCGCACCAGGCCACCGTCGCCGGTGGAGCGCAGGATCAGGTTTTCGAACTCCTGGGGTGTGCTCAGCCGCCCTTGCAGCTTCACCGTGAAGGTGAACTGCTGACCTTTCGGGGCGGGTTGACCGCCGATCTGGCCCACGGGCACAAGGCGGTTCTGGCTGCGCAGGGCCTGCACCACATCCGAGGCGGTGAGCTTGTTGGCGGCCAGGCGCACCGGATCGAGCCAGAGCCGGAAAGCCAGCTGCCGATTGCCGAAATATTGAAGATCGCCGACGCCGGCTACGCGGCGAATGGCATCGGTGAGGTTCTGATCCAGCAGCCCACTGATCGTCTCCAGGCTGTAGGGCCGTTTCGGGTCCTCGCTGGTGAAGTTGTAAACCAATAGGATCGAGTTCGAGGCCTGGTTCACCGTGATCCCGGATTGCCGCACCTCCTCCGGCAGGCTCGGCTGGGCCAACGCCACCCGGTTCTGCACATTCACCTGGTTGATGTCGCCGTCGCTGCCGCTGGCGAACGACACGCGAATCGAGCTGGTGCCATCAGCGGCGCTGGAGGAGGAGATGAAATCCATGTTCTCGACGCCATTGATCTGCTGCTCCAATACGCTGGTCACACCCTGCTCCACGCTCACCGCATCGGCACCCACATAGCGGGAGGTAACCTGCACGGTGGGAGGCGCGATATCGGGCAGGTTTTCGATCGGCAGCAACGGCAGCGCGATCAAGCCAGCGATCACGATCAGCAGGCTGCACACCGTCGTCAAGACGGGGCGAACAATGAAGTTGTTAGAGAGAGACATGGACCCGATCCCCGCCGCGCTTAGTAGAGCCGCACCGGCAGGCCGTGCCGGAGATTGATCAGGTTGGTGGTGATCACGTTCTGGCCGGGCTTGAGGCCTGCCAGCACCGGGTAGCGATTGTTCTGCAGCGGCCCGAGCAGCACCGGTGTTTGCAGCGCGAACAACGTGCTGGGGGGCAGGTTGCGCAGGGTATCCAGCTGGGCCTGGCCCGGCCGCTGGGCCAGCTCAGCCAAGCTGCCGGCCACGAACACGAAGCTCTGGCCGGAGATCTGGGTGACAGCGGCGAAGGGCACGGAGAGCTGGTCGCGGGCGTCGAGCACCACGGTGGTGCGGGTGCGAAGGCCATTGCGCAGCAGGCCGGTGGGATTGGCGAAATCGGCCTTGGCCAGCAGCGCCTGGGTACCGGCCGCCACGGCGGGATCGAGGGAGCGGATCATGCTCTGGGCGATGGGACGGTTGCTGGCCGGGTCCATCAGGATCACCGGCAGGCCGGGCCGCAGGCGGGCCGAGAACACCGCCGGCACGTCGATGCGGGCCACCAATCGGTCGTTGCGGATGATCTTGGTGAAGGGGGCGCCGGCCTGCACCACATCTCCCTCCTTCACCTGCACATCGCCGACGATGCCGGCGATCGGCGCCCGCAGGTCGCGGAAGCCCAGGTCGGCGGCGCGGGAGATCAGGTTCATGCGGGTGGAGATGAAGTCCTGCCGCAGCTGATCGCGCTGAATCGGACTGGCGGCGCCCTGGCTCACCAGATAGTCGAAGCGCATGTAGTTGAGCTTCTTCGTTTCCATTTCGGCCTCCAGCCGCGCCACATCGGCCCGGGTCTGGGTTTGATCGAGCACCAGCAGCGGCTGACCAGGCCGCACCAGATCGCCCTGGCGCACGAACAATCGCAGGATGCGACCACCGGCCTGGGTCGCCATGTTCACCTCGCTGAGGGCTTCGAGGGTGCTCACGGTGTTCAGCACGTCTCCGAAGCGGGCCACCTTGGCGGGTTCCACCTGAACGGAGAGGGGGGGACGGGCCGGGGCCTGGGCTTGGTTGCGGCAGGCGCCCAGCAGGGCTCCGCAGGCCAGCATCGCGGCCATGGCGGCGGTGCCGTGGCGGCGGGGATGGGGAGGGTTGATGGTTCGGCTGGTGCCCCTCGGGCGCTCAAGGGCGGCCCATGGGCTAGCAACCCACGGGGCGTCACGTTGTGGCAACAGAGGCTTCGCCAGCTGGCCCGCCGCGCCCCCGATGCCCGCCATCCGGCTGCTTCGGGCAGGGCCCACGGGAACCTTCGGCAGTGAATCCACCCCTGGCGCAGACCTACTGCCGCCCATGGTATGCGCGCTTGCCGGGCTTTTCGGCCTGTGCCGGCTGCAGGGGCGACACCTGGGGGATCCGGTTGCGATTGGGTGGTCAACATCATGAAAAGCTGCTCGCAAGCTCCTCCTTCTTCATGCCGATTGGCGAGCTAGCGGCTGATGAATTCAAGTCATGTCTTCAGCAGCGGTCGCCTTGTCGTCACCGATCGACCAGTCAGTTCCGCTCGCGGCAAGGGATCTGCCAAGCTGGATAGAGATGGCCGAGGGCGACGTGCGGCAAACCAGTCGGTCTTGCCGCTCACCGCGGGGCCGCTGCCCGACGCCCTCGCAACCCTCGCTTCCAGCCCCGTTCAGGCAAAACAGCAAGGCTGAGGCAGGTGGGAGGGTGAAGGCGTTACACGCTCGCCTTGCAGGCCTCGCGGGAGAGACGCGTCACGGCGGGCGGGATACCGGAGCGGCTGCGTTGCAGCCCGTAGCCGCCGCGTAGCAGCGGCGCCAGCTTTCGGCAGGCTTCCGCCTGGATCCGTTGGGGCTCGATCACCAGCAGATCGCCTCGGTTGGTGCCAATCGCCAGGCCGTTATCGGAGAGGGCCGCCAATGCCGTGGCCGCCACCGTGCCGCTGTCTTGCCCGAACGGGCGCGGCACGGGGATCGGCTGCCCCACCCATACCTTTTCCAACAGATCGAAGACCTGCACCAAGGCCGCCTCCCCCGTCCGCTGGCCGCTGGCGATCACCAGATAGCGGTTACCGGGGAGCAAGGCCAGGGCACCGATGGCATCCAGGCCGGTGTCGAGCGTTTCGCTGGCCAGCAGGCTGGCCGTGCCCTGGGGACGCCAACGCCGTAGGGAGCCTCCCTCGGCTTCGGCCGTGAGCAGATCTCCGTTGGGGAGCCGCACGGCTTTGAACCAGCTGACATCTCCCTTGCTCTTGTTCTCCCCCTCCCGTGGCCGCAGCGGATTCCAGCGCCACAGCAGTGTGCGGGTTGGATTCGCCGCCTGGCTGCCGAGGCCCAGCATCTCCCCGGCGTCGGCTGCCAGCATGTCCTGAAGGGTGGTCCATGCCGAGGCGGAGGGTATCCGCTGGAACCCCCAGGGGGCCTGCGCCTTGCCCCCGGCCTGTTGCCAGCTCTGGAACACCACGCTGTTCTCCGGCATCTCCGTGCCGGGGTTGCCGGAGACATTGGTGGCGCTGAGCATCGCGCCGTCGGGCAGGGGCGCCAGCACGACCGCTCCCGCCTGCTGCTCCTTGCCCTCGGAGCCGAGGCTGCCGACCCGGCAGTTGCTCCCGGCGCGGCCCTGGCCCATCGCCAAGGGTTCGAGCCGGCGGCCGGTCACCCAGAAGCACAGCCTGCCATCGTCGCCGCCGCCGCTGATCAACTGGTTGCCGGGGCGGGCCAGCAAGGCGTTCACCGTCTTCAGGCCGCTGGACACGAGGTCGGTGCGCTCGCCAGCAACCTCGTGGGGATCGGGGTGCTGGATCAGGTGAAGCTTGTCGCTGGGATCCGCGGCGAGCAACTTGCCATCGCCCAGGCCCACGAGCAGCGGCAGTTCATTGCTGTCGGCCTGACCGACGGCCTGCAGCCGTAGGACGCCTAAACCGGGTGAGCCGCTTTCGCGGTGCCACAGGCGCAGGCTGCCATCGCTGTGCAAGGAGAGCAGGGTCTTCCCGCCCGCCAGCGATAGCAGCTGATCCACATCCGGCCGGTTGCCTCGGCCGGGAAGCTCGAGCTGTTGGCTGGTGCCCCGGGCCAGATTCACCCGCTCGACACGGCCCTCGCTGCCCAGGCTGAGCACCTGATCGCCCCAGGCCAGCAGCTGCTTCACCACGGTCTGCCCGGTGCGCAAGGGAGGGCCGATGGGGCGTCCCTTGCGCCAGATCTGGAGCGCGGCGCCGCCGAGGCGATTGTTGGGGTCGGCGCCGCCACTGAGCAGCTCAGCGTTGGGCAGGGCCAGCAGCACGATGTCCGACACACCGGTGGCGATCGGGGCGGCCAGAGGCTCCAGACGCCAGCTGCCCCCCTCGTTCACGCCGCGCCAACGCCGCAGCGATCCTCGCCCGTCTCCGCTGATGATCTCGCCATCGCTGAGCTGAACCAGGCTGTGGATCGGGGCGGCCTCGGGGCCCGCGGCCTGGGGCGCCGCTATGGGCTTGATGGACCTGTCCAGCTGCCAAAGCCGCAGCGTGCCATCGCTGCCCCCCGAAACGACCCGGCCATCGGCCAGCTCCAGGAGCACCGTCACCTCCCCCTGCTCCGTGGGGACAGCTTGGCCAACGGCGGTGCTGCCCCGCCAGCGCTGCAAACAGGAGCTTCCCTCCCCTGGCCCGGGGCCGCAGCCGGCCGCCGTGATCGACGTGCCGTCGCCCAGCGCGAGAAGGGCTGAAATGGCTTGGCGGCCCGCGCCCCGCGGATTGATCTCCCACTGCTCCCGCTCCCAGTTGCGCAGCGACGCCCGGGCCAACGCGTAGCTGACTCCCAGGGCTTCGGCCGGTTCCTGAGCGAGCCGTTCCAGGGCGGCCAGGCTGTAGATCACGCTCTGCAGCGGCCGTTGCTCAAGGGTGGCGGCGGCGGTGGCGGCATAGGCGCGGGCGCGGCTCAGGCGGGTCACCTGCCATTGCCACCAGGAGAAAGCGCCCACCGCGGCGGCCAGCAGGCTGAAGGCCGCCAGGCCAGCGATGGTGCGTTGCCGCCGCAGCTCCAACTGCCGCCGTTCCGCCTGGCGGGCAGCGCGGCTGGCCTCCAGGAAGGCCAGGGCCTCGCCTTGGTTGGCGGCATAACGCTGGGCCCAGGCCTCAGTGGGTTGTTCCCGTTGGCGCCAGTCGAGCGCGAGCTGCAGTTCGGGATCGCGCCAGAGGGAGGCTTGCCCTCGGCCATGGCGCCTGGCGGTGTCGGCCAGGCGCAGGAACAACGCCGCGGCGGCCGCCTCCTGATCAGCCCACTGGTCGAGGCGGCGCCACACCCGCATCAGGCTTTCATGGCTGATGTCCACCACCGAATCGGGGCTGAGGCTGGTGCCTTCTGGAGGCATCAGGAAGGCGCGGTCGGACTGGCGGAAGTGCTGCACCAGTTGCACCACCGCCGCCGGATCGCCACCGCAGATCGCCTGGAGCTCGGCCAGGGTTGTGGGGCGGCGGATGCCGCGGGGATCCGAGGCCTTGTCGGTGAGGGCGCGGAACAACCGGCTCGAGAGGACCATCCCTTCGCTGGTCTCGCCGCTGGCCACCTCCGCCAGGGTCTGCTCGGCGTGGCTATCGATGGCGGTGGCCAGCGTGCCGATCGCTTCGTAATCGGCCAATGTGATGGGCCCCTCGCCGCCGCGTTGCTGCCAGTGGGACCAGGTGCGGCGGAGGGCGTGCTGGAGGATCGAGAGCTGGTCGGGGTCGTCGCCGACATCGTTCACCAGCTGGGTGAGCAGCGCCGGATCGATCTCGGTCCCACTCACCAAGGCGGGCATGGCGATCGCCTGGCGTCGTTCCTCACGGCTCAGGCGTGGCACTAAATAGAGGGCGGCGGTGATCGCCTCGGGCAGGCCGGGGAACCGGGAGCAATCGCCGAGAAAATCCGAGCGCATCGTGAGCACCAGATGGATCGGACAGTGCTGCTGCGCCCCGCTGGCCAGCAGCAGGTTCACCAGGGCCTGGGCCTCGCCCTGAACGCTGGCCATCCGCGCCGCCGCGGTGTCCTCGGCCAACACCTGGTACCGGAACAGTTCCTCGAACTGGTCCACCACCACGAGCAGATTGGCGTCGGTCCCGATTCCCGCCTGTGCCGCCACCTCCACCAGGCCGAGGCGGCTGAGGCGCAGCTGGGTGGCGATCACCTCCGCCGCCGAGAGGTCGGCGGCGGCCAAGGAGGCGATGGCGTCGCCATCGGCTGGGGCGAGGGCCGTGGCGAGACCCTGGGCAAGGGCTTCGATCGGCCGCAGCCCGGGGCGGAAGCGCACCATCCGCCAGGCGGTGCCGGCGCTGGCCATCAGGCCGCGGCGCAGGGCGGGTTGAAGGCCGCAGTTCACCAGGGACGACTTGCCACAGCCCGACCCCCCCACCACCGCCAGAAAGCGGCTGCGGGCCAGGAGGTCCACCATGCCATCGATCTGACGCTCGCGGCCAAAGAAGAGGTGCTCCTCCCGCTCCTCGAAGGGGCGCAGCCCGGGGTAGGGGTTGCTGCCAGCGGCGGCCCTGGATGCGGTCATGGGGACCCCGCGGGATCATGGATGGACGCGAGGAAGGACTGGAGCAACGCGGGCTCGAATCCCTCCCGGCCATCCACCAGGTTGGCCTCCTCCATGTCCACCATGTCCTCCTTGTCGTCGCTGGAGGGGCTGGCCATGTAAGTGATCGGAGGCGGGAGCGGCACCCCATCGCGGTAGGCGGGGGCACGCCGAAGATCCATCGTCACGGAACGGTGCCAAGCTTCATCCCCGGCCCCGTAGAAGATCAGGGCCGCCCGGCAGGCGCGCAGTTGGCCCTCGTGGGTTTCGCGCAAGGCGGCGGCGTCGCCTTCGAAGGCGGGCAAGGTCACCTCCCAGCCTGCCGCTTTGAGCCATTTGCGCAGGGGCAGGGTGGCTTTACGGTCCTGGGCCACGCAGATCAGATAGAGCATCCGCCCGGCGGCCCCGCTGTCGTCTGTCGCTTCGGCACGGGCGGCCCTGGCCGGCGACGAGGGGGGCGGATTCTCCAGCCGATCCAAGCTGGAGTGCAGCAAGGTACGCAACTCCTCCAGGCTGCCGCTGAGCAGATCGGCGCCCCGTTGGGGGGCGGCTTCGCGGCGCAGCGACTTGAGGAAAAGGGCCTGATTGGGCTGGTCGCTGCTGGTGTCCTGCGGCAACCAGATCAGCCTGGCAAGGCCATGGCTGGCGCTGCGCTCCGCCGCCATCGCGTTCTGGATTTCCACCAAGGATTGATGGCTGGGGCCGTCGGGCACGGCGCCGTAGCCGCTGCCGATCATGTGCAGGCTGAGTTGGGCCTGCTCGAGCAGGGCCGCCACCGCCTGGCGGTGTTCGGCCTCCTCGTCGCCGGGCAGCCGTTGTTCCGGCAGCACCCGGTAACCGTGGCTGCGCAGATCGGCTTCGATCAGCTCGCGTTGATCGCGCAAATCGAAGCTGCAGGAGGCGAGGAACACCACGGTGCGTTTGGCTTGGGCGATGACGGCAGTGCCGGCTGCGGCGGGGGCGTCAACGGCGGGGGCGGCAGCGTCAATGGCGGCTGCGTCAATGGCGGCAGCGGCGGTGGGGTCATCGACTGGAGGGGCAGTTTTGGCGGCGGGGGTAGGCTTGGCGGCGGCGGCACGTGATGCCCGACGGGCAGGCTTTGCCGCTGGGGCAGGCTTGACTTCGATCGTGCCCGTGCCCGCATCGCTGTTGGCCACGGCATTGGCTTGGCCCTTGGACGCCGCTTCGGCATCAGCGCGCGCCTTCTGCACGGCCCGTTCATCCTCAACCTGCTGGATCAACTGGGCGGCATTATTAGCAAGAATGCACACCTTGCGCAGGTAATCCTGCTTATAACGTTCACCGAAGTCGGGATCGAGCTCAAGCGGCCCTTGCTCATCCTGCACGTAAAACTCATAACCCAGGCTGTCGCGGACCACGGGCGGCAGAAGCCGCTCCGCGGTGTTGCGATCTACAGGCGTTTTAATAACCTTAAATACGCGTGATTTATTCTCGATGACAAGCCCATCCGTTTTTTCGGCAAACCGACAGAATTCTTCGATTTCGCGCTTACACCAATCTGAGCGGACATAGCGGGGCGTGAGGATGGAAAAAAACAGCGCTGTCTGGCGAAAGGCATCCACGATTTCATCGCCAAACACATCGTTGCCTTGCAATTTCAGGTCGCGCCAGATGCGGGCTTTGCCACCGAGCCGTTGACTAAGGAACACTTCCAAGGTGCTGTGAAAGCGTGAAATCCAGCCCTGCTGCTCCTCGGTGATCGGCACGTTGTCGATGTGGGCGTAGCTGATAAAAACGTGGTGGGCAAACATGACGAGTTCAGCTCCAGTTTCCAAGCAGGGTGAAGGCAGCCCAGTAGTAGGGGTGGCGGTAGTCGTTGCTGTTGCGCAGCTCGGCCTGAGCCAAGCCCAGGGCCTCAGCCTTGCTGATCCAGCGATTGTTGGGTCTATCCTGCAGCCAATACCGGTAAAAGGCATCCATCAACTGGGCGGTGGACTGATCGTTGACGGACCAGAGGCTGGCGAGGGTGCTGCTAGCACCGGAGCGCACCGCCACCGCAGCGAGGCCGAGGTTGGCATCGGCGTCGCCGAGGGCGCCCTGGCAGGCGCTGAGCACCAGCAGGTCAAGGGTATTGCCCCTGCGGCCCTGGCTGGTTTGGAGCAACATGGGCAGCTGGGTGACAGGGATCAGTTCCCGCTGGCCGGCCAGCAGAAAGGTTTGGCTGGGATTGGAACTGAACTGGCCATGGGTGGCCAGGTGGGCCACCGCATAAGCACCGCTCTTGATCGCTTCCCGCAGCGCCTGGCTGGTAAAGCGATTGTTGAGCAACAGGGTTGCTGCCGTGCGGCTGCGCAGGCTGTCGAGTTCCCGCTCGACGGCGGGCAGGGCGGGAAACGAATTGCTGCCTTCGGGCAGACCAGCCACTCGCGGGACAGCCTGCGAATTACCGGCCAAGAGCGCTCGCGGCCTGCTGCCCGGATGGTGGATCGCAGGCATGAGCTGCATGCCGGGGGCCAGGGAGATGCCATAGCGCTCACCGAGATAGCGCTGGCCATCGTGCAGCACCGCCATGGGCAGATTGCGCAGCGCTGCGTCGGGCACGAAGACCAGCTGCTTCACGCCGCTGGCCTGGAGGCGCGGCTCCAGGGGGGCCAGCAGCCACTGGTAGAGCAACTGGGCGTGGGGCAGCAGCAGGCTGGTGGGATCGGCGCTGCTGGAGCGATCAGGAGGTTTGTGCAGCTGGCGATCCAACTTGGCGACGGTACGCTCAAGGGAGCCGGCGGACAACGGTTGGGAGTGGTGCATGATGGTGCCGTCGGAGCCGGGCAGGCGGGCGATCACCTCCAAGCGATCGGGCAGCAGGATGGGGTAAATCTCAGCGACAGACTTGTCGACGGGCCGTTTGATCGAGCTGGTTTGCAGGCAGGGCTGGTTGAAGTAAGCGTTCAGTTCCGCCACCTGGAGCTGCTCCATCGTCTTGATGGCGCGCTCAAGCTCGACAGGGGAGGGGCTGGGGGAGGCCGTGAGCAGATCGATGTATTGGCGGCTGATCGGTTCGTATCTGCGGTGGAAGGTACCCGCTACGGCGTTATTGGAGCTGTTGAGGTCAAGCTGTAGCGTGTTCAGTTCAACCAGGGCCTGTTGGTAGGCCGCCAAGGCCGCCTCCCGGTTGCCCTGTTGGCGGGAGATGCGGCCGAGCTGCCAAAGCCAGAGATAGGACAACTCCGGTGCTTTGTGAGCGATCGATTGGCGCACAGCCAGCTGGGTGAGGGATTCAGCCTCAGCCCAGTTGCCGGTGGTCTCGGCCATGGCGCCAAGCTCGCCATTGGCGAGGGATTCGGAGCGGCCATCGCCCAGGCGAGCGGAATCCGCCCGGCAGCGCTGTAGCAGGGTGCGCAGAGCGGTTTCCGGGGAGAGGAAGGAGGTGGGCATAGCGATGGCCACCTGGCGGAGTTGGATCAGGCTGCGGGCGAGATGGAGCCGCAGCTCCAGGGAAGCGGGGCTCGAGGGCAGCGCCTCGACTTCCGCCAACAGCTGGGGCCAGAGGCGGCCGGCACTTCCGTATTGGTTGGTGTCGACCAGCAGGGCGAGCTGGCTGGCTTCGGCCTGGAGCTGAGGCAGCCGCGTGGCGGAGCGGCCTGGGGCTGGGGCTGGGGCTGGGAGCGTGGGCGTGGGCGTGGGCATGGCGACTGGCAAGGCGGCCGCATCCTGGAAGTCCCGCAGCGCGCCAGCGGTTTCCCCCTGCCTGGCGAGATTGTCCGCCAGGCCGAGCAGGGCCGCGTGGGTGGCTGTGGCGTCACCACTGGCCCGGGCCGCCTCGAGGCTGCGCTCATGAAGCTTCTGGGAGAGGGATTCCTCGCCTTGGCGCTCGACGGTCGCGGCGAGGCTGGCGAGGGCAGCGGCCTTAAACCGCGGCAGGGTTCGCAGCTCCGGGCGCTCGAGCAGGGATTCGAGCAGGGCGCGGGCTTCGTTGAGGTTGCCCAGGTTCTGCAGGGCTTCCGCCTGGTTGATCAGGCCGGCCAGTTCGGCCTCGGTGGCCCCCACCTGGCGGGACAGCCGCACCGCTTGCTGCCAGGCCTCGAGGGCGTCAACGAACCGGCCCGACTCGAAACGCAGGCGAGCCTGGGTGTGGAGCGCCTGGGCGCGGCTGCGCAGGAGGGAAGGGCCCGGGGGAACGACGGGGTTTGCCAGCAGAGCCAGGCTGGCAGCCAGGCTGCGCTGGGCTTCAACAGGTTGGCCCTGTTGCTGCAAGGCCAGGGCGAGGTTGCTGAGCATCCTGGCCTGCTGCAACGTGTCGCCGCTGCCGCGATAAAGGTCGGCGGCCTGGCCCCAGAGCTGGGCGGCGAGGGCGGAATCACCCGCTCCGTAGGCCTGACGGGCACGCAGGTCCATATCGGAGCCGGGGTTCGCGGCGGCGGCTTGAGCAGCCTGCGGCAGCGAGCCGGCCCGACTGGCCTGAAGCCCAGAGGGAAGCCAGGATGGCGCTAGGGCGAGCAGCAGGCCGACCAGCAGGGCCAGCCCTCGCTGCAGCGATCGGTTGGGGAGCTGCATCAGCGGAGCGAAGAACGGGTTACTGGAACGGCCTTCGATTGGGGCGCTGGGGCGGGTGGACCGAGATCATCCAGTAGAGGACGACGGCCTGGGCTCGCTCCAGGCAGGCTGGGCACCCCGCCGCGACCACAGGTCTGGAAGGAGCTGCGGTCGACGCTTGGCGAACAGCTTTGATCAACAACGTTAGAGGGATTGATGATGGCCTGATCGACGGCTGTAGAGCTGGAATCCGATCCGGGAACCAGGAAAGGGGCGTAGAGAGAGGAGAGAATATCTGGCCTGACCACAGAGTCGAGTTCAAAGCAGCTCGCACTGAGTAAGTTGTTAGCGATGCGCAAGGAGCCGTTGGGAATATTTATGAAGACCTTGCCACTGTTGGCAAAGCCGATCGCCGAGGTATTGATGATGCTGTTGGGGGACCGCACAAGATCGCCCCCTACCCAAATGTTGATCGAGCCGCCGGTGGCGAACCCAGATGCCGCGGCAGTGATGGAACTGTTGCCCAGGAGCAGGAGATTGCCGCCCACCTTGAGAGTGATGTTGCCCGCTGTTGGCAGGGCAGCGAAGGCCGAGGTGCTGGTGTTGATGCTACAGCGATTGCAGAGCGAGAGGTTCTGGCTGATGGACAGGTCGATGGTGCCGGCCGGACCTGTGCCGCTGCCCACGGCACTGATGCGGCTGCCGTTGTTGAGATCGACGCGGGCGGCGTCGATTTTCATGTTGCCCCCCTGGGCAGCGCTAAAGGCGTTGGTGCTAATCGTGCCGCTGCCGTTCAGCTCGAGATAGGGCGTGCGAATCACGATCCCGCCGAGATCTGCTGGATCGCGGTAGGGTTGGCTGGAGTTGGTCGAGGCGCTGATTGCGCTGCTATTCAAGATATGCAGGCTGTTCGGTCCCGCGGCGGTGATTGTGATGGTCCCGGCAGGACCGGAGGCCGTGGCGGGACCAGGGTTGCCGTCCGGATTGAAAATCCCCGCTTGTGTGGTGATCTTGGATCCAGTATCAAGGACGATCGTGTTTCCCTCTACCAGAACCGATGCGCCGCGACCGCTGCCTGTGGTTTGGGTTGTGATCGTGGAGCCAGTATCCAGGTTGATCGTGTTGGCATTGAGGTTGATCTGTCCGCCATTGCCAGC
>JBIIIX010000069.1:0-12189 GCA_044234415.1 Cyanobium sp. | reverse complement strand
ATCGCTGTTTAAGAACCTAATTCATACGATTATTCCTGACTTAGTTCGCCACGATTCTACCCGCTCACCTGGTCCCTTGGTTTAGTTATGGTTTTTCGTCGTATCTTGCGTCGATCTGGCGCAGACAAGCCTGATCAGCCATCCTCTGAGACCAAATCATCGCCACTGCCCCTCCCCTACAGCTGGATTCTTTCAAATCAGCTTGCGATTGGCCCAATGCCTCAGAGACCCAATCATTGGGATCAGCTTCAACAAGCAGGTTTTCAAAGCCGGTTTAGTTGTTGTTATCCTGAAGAAGAAAAGCTAGGTGCAACAATACCTGAGGGATGGAACTGTAGCGGTATTGCACTTCCAGATCACCGCGAACAGGAACCCCTAGAACCTGATCGCCTGATTTTAGCGATTCGTTCTGCGGAAATGCTGGTACGTCAAAGTAGTCCGACTTACTTACACTGCCTTGCGGGTCGCGAACGTTCCTCGTTGATGGCAGTTGCACTTACCTCGCTGATCAAAGAGATAGACATTTTTGAAGCATTGGATTGGGTCAGGCGCTGCCATCCGGTTGCTAGTCCGCTTTATGATCAACTAGAGCTACTAGATCAAGTGTTGCGCCAGCTTAAGTCAGAATAGTTTAGCGACTTTTTCCTATAAGCATCCCCAAAATCCAGCCTTCGCTTCCCTCACCCGTTGATTGTTTTTATGTAACCAGAAGTAAGGCAGTTGCCAGAAGCAAGCAAAGCAAGTCAGCAGTTGTTGACTGAGATAAGATCTATCTTCTTGCCAGATATGTTGTGAACCAATCGGCTGAGCTCGCATCTGAGCAAGGAACTTGTTGACGACACTTGAAAAGACTGACGTCAGCTGGATTGGCTGAGTGAGCCTCACTGATTAGTCTGCGAGGCGTTAGCACCGCAGACTAATCGAGCGTTTTGCGAAGCGACCTTGATTGGCCTCGTTATTTACCGATACGTCTACGAATCCAATCGAATGGGCCGGAAGAGTTGGCATCATTAGACTGGCTGTTTGACATCGAAGTGGGTTGATCGCTGCTGGCGGTTGCTCGGATATCAGACGTAGATGTGGATGCTTCTGTTGATTTCGCCTGGCCCGCCTTGGTCTCAGAAGGTTGGCCAGGTCGTCCAGCCGTGAGATAGCTATCACGGTAACGGTTGTGGACATAGGTATCTCGGTAACGACGTGCGAAGTTTTTCAGACCCGCAGCGTAGGAGCCATAGCCTGTATTGCCATAACTTGTAGCATAGCTGTAGTGATAGTAGTATCCATATTCATAACCATAATCATTAAGCCGGCTTGGGAAGGTAACCTGATTGCAAATTAGGCCTAAAACATCAACACCCGTGGCCTTGATCCGACGTGCAGCCTGAGGGGCGAGATCCCTACTGACCTTGCCTAGGCCAACTAAGAAGAGAATACCGTCAAGTTTCTCGCCGAGCAGAATCGGGTCTGCAAGCATCAAGCATGGTGGTGTATCGAAAATTACGATGTCATAACCAGGTAATTGCCGAATCTCTTCAACAACCTCATTACAACGACTGGAGTTTAGTAGCCTTGCTGGGTCGGGAGGCTTCGGACCCGCAGGGATAACATCGAGATTGTCTTGAATAGATTGAACCAAGGATGACGCTTTGATCGAGGGATCAGAGAGGAGCGAGGAGATTCCCTCACCTTGATCAACTCCAAGATATCTATTTTGCATGGGCAAACGCATATCAGCGTCGACAATCAGTACTTTCATGCCCAAATCAGCGAGTGTTCGAGCAAAAACTGTCACTGAGGTTGATTTACCTTCGCCTTGCGTGGAGGAAGTAATGCCCACTAGGCGGATGTTTCTATCGGCACGAAGCAATCTGAACGTTGTGAAAAGGCTTCGCAGGGATTCCTTAATCGCAAAGCGTTCACTCGATGACATCTTTGAAATACTGGTGGTGATGTCTGAGTTTGGGGAGAGGGGAAGAAAAGGAATAAGACCTAACACAGGCAGCTGAAGCTCTCGTTCAACCTCCATAGGAGTATGAAAGACGTGATCCGTTCTTTCCCGCAACACAGCCGCACCAAGTCCAGCAATCAATCCGAGCAAAAAAGCCCTGAGCAGATTGCGCCTTACATCGGGCTCGACTGGAACATCGCCGAATTCAGCTGGCGAGATAACTTGCCAGGGGGTTGTGGAACGTGCTATTTCAAGGCGGTAGCGTTCACGGGATTTGATATAAGACGCATAATTATCCCTGGCAACAGTTAGCTTTTGCTGAAGGTCATCATACTCCTTGATTTTTCTCGGGCTTGTCTTAAAGTTTTGGGTAAGCAGAAAGATCTGACGGTTCAGTTCGTCTTGCTGGGCCGTATTGGACAACAACTGAGACATCAGCGAATCAAGGTATTGGCGCTGAATGACAGGAAGGAGCTTGTCACGACGGGCCTTGATGGCCTGAATTGTGGGGGAATCTTCTCGGTAAGTGGAACGAGCTGTTGCCAGTTCTTGCTCGATCCCAAAAAGATTATCGGAAGGGGTGCGGGAACCGGAACCTTGCACTGTTGCCGAGCTGGAACCCGTATCTGTTCTTGGAGCCGTAGCGAGGCTGGTTGGACCGAGCAGCCGTTCAGCACTAGGGGCGCCGCTAGAATCAAGTTTTAATCGTCCCGCTTTGACAGAAGAAATTTCACTTTGCAATTTTGCTTGTTCAACTTGTAATGTACGTAGCTGACCAACCAGCGCATCACGGCTTGATTGAATGCTGGATCCTTGCGCACTTGGCTCTAGAAAGCTGTAGCGCTCCCGGAAATTACGGAGCTCAGCTTGAAGCTTTTCAACGCGTGCAAGCAACTCTGGAGCCTGGGAATCCAAAAAGCGAACGCCCGAGTCGAGAGTGGCTTGACGCTCTGACAAAGAGAAATTGGTGTAGATTTTGGATAACTGTGCCAGGATGGCTCGGCCTTTGGCAGGATCACGCCAGCGAAGATTGATATTCAGCACATTTTTAACGTTGTCGGCGGCCAAGCCGATGCGCAGATTAGATATAACTTCGGGGACTGAGACCCCCTGCTTAACAGACAGATCACGTAGCAATAATGGACTGCGCAGCAGCACGACGAGTGAGGGAATATCTGTATCTGGAACGGTAGAGGCGATCTCCCCAACCGTTCCATCACCACCACTGTTGCCCCGTTTGCCGGCATCAAAAGGACTGCTGATCTGTAGCTGGAAACCTCCTTCGTAAACGGGGCTGAAGATCCTCTGACGGATGGTGTCTATAGCTAGGGCCCCTGTGACCAGAACAAAGACGAATAGGAAAATACCTTGCCTACGTTTGACTGTTCGCAGCAATCCAGATGCGCCAGACGACTGTTCATCGCCCTGGGGGGACATGAATGGACTGACATCCGGGTTACGGCCTCGCCCAGCTCGGTCCGCTGCGAGGGGTTGCCCCAGGGGGTCTGATGCTTGAGGGTTCAAGGGTTGGCCCGTTGGAGCACCGGTTGTGGTCACGCCTTTGCTGAGTGTCTCACTACGGTCATCTTACGACAAATCCTGGGGCTACACACGGCGGCGGAGTCTCTTGACCTCATCAGCTACAATGGTGAGCGACTGCAGTGGGTTTTTCAGATTCCGATGCAAGTGACGCAAGGCGCCATGCCCCGGCGAGGGATGCCCTCAAACCCGATCGCTCTGGTCCAGAGCATCAGCTCGGCAGCTTTACTGCTCTCATTGGCGCTGCCGAGCGCGGCGCTTCCCTCCTTCCAACAGCCCCCTGTCCCTGGTCAATCCTCGCGCCTGCAGCAAGCCCCCAAAGCCGTACAGCGTTACGACCCTGACCTGTATGTGCTCGGTCCTGGCGACCAACTGCAACTCATCTTTCTGGATCCAACCGCAGCCGGCTTGGGCAGCTCATTTGCAATTCTCAATGATGGCACCGCAACGCTTTCCCTGCTTGGCACTGTTCAGCTAACAGGTTTAACGATTGGCCAAGCGAATCGCTGGCTCACATCACTTTACTCCAAGCAATTGCTACGGCCGAACTTATACCTGAATATTACCAATCCCAGGCCGATGTCTGTTACAGTGCTCGGCGAGGTCCAAACTCCTGGTCTTTATCAGCTCAACTCGCAGGGCGAATCAAGTGCCGTGCAGGGTTCAGCTGTTGGATCGCCAGGCTTTCCGACCGTGGTCACTGCCATCCAAAAGGCTGGAGGCATTACACTTAATGCAGATGTGCGCCAAGTTATTTTACGCAGGATGCTGCCAGGAACGAGCGGCTCGCAAAAACAAATCGATCTCAACCTGGCTGAGTTGCTGCAAATTGGCAATCAGTTACAGAATCCACGGCTTTTCGACGGCGACACAATTATAGTCACGAAAGCTCCTCAGCAACTACCGCAAGAGCTGATGGAGCTGAGTGCAACCAATTTAACACCTCAAACGATTAGCGTTAACGTCGTAGGCGAAGTAAAAGCGCCCGGGCGTATTTCACTACCAGCAAATTCTCCGCTCTCAACCGCGATACTAACTGCTGGTGGACCGAACAACTGGCGTGCCAATAACGGTCGTATTGAGCTGCTTCGAATTCAGCGGAACGGATCGGCTACACGCGAATCATTCGCGTTGGATTACAGCAAAGGAGTTCTCGCCGGGGAAAATCCTCCGCTCAAAAATAATGATACGTTGATTGTACACCGCAGCTTGTATGGGAAGTCCATCGATGTGATCAATCAAGTCATTGTCCCCTTGAGCACAATAGGAAGTTTTTGGAACCTCTTCAATAATTATCGCTAGCCCGAAATTCCCCCAAGCCTCCTGAAATCTCTGAATTTCAGCAATGGTCGATTGAACCACTATCTATCTCTACATTGCAAACAATTGGCGGCGCCGACATCCTACGCCGCAACTTTCAGCATATTTATTTACAATCCAGTTCTTCATACTGCCCAGTGCTTACACAAATCTGACGCACAGCAGCCGCCAAATAGCTTGGGAGATCCCTCTCTAGCCGGCCCTTTTCACCCCTTAGCTGTCGCTTGATCGCAGCACGAACCCAGTGAGATCCCTCTGGGAGCTGATCCTGTGTTGAGCGTCCAGTTTTCGGTTAGTCTCACATGACGCTTCTACCTCTGACCTGAGCACCGCGATGAAACCCCCGCATAGCTCCAAGCGCTCCCGCTCATTCCAGCGTTACGCATCTGGGATTCCGGCCATCGGCTGGGCCCTCCTGAGCCAGTCGATCTGGTTACCGCTCCTGGCCATCGATGCCCACGATCGCTGGCAGTCCCGCGTGCGTGAACTCACGCCTGAAGTTGCATCGCCTGAACCTCCGGCGCAGGCCAACCTTGCAAACCCTGCGGCCGCTGGTCGATCACGGCTCGAGGCGGGCCCGCTGTTGGCGTCGAGTCAGCGCGATCGAGATCCGCTGCTTGACCTCGGCGTCGCCCGATCCCTGGAGGTTTCCTCGGATGCTGCACAACCCAGCCGCACAGCCAGCAAACCATCACCGTTGCTCCCGTCCCGCTCAACCGGCAGCCATCAGCCTTCGCTCGACTCCGCGCGGCGCACGGCAACGCACGCACCGAAGCAGAGGGTGGCGACATTCAGTGCTTCCGGTTCCCTGCCATTTGCATTGTCTGCCCCCCGGTCGCCACTGTCGGTACCCTCCCTCCGCCAGCCCCCGGGGAGTTCCATGCTGGCGCTGGCGACCCGCTCAAGCAGCAACTCCGTTGAGGATCCGTTAGCGGCCCTTCCTTCGGCCTGGAGAGAACCGATGCGGAGGGCTCTACAGCAGCTTCCGGCCGCCACGAAGGGATCAGCCTCGCTCCAGGCCGCCCGAGTGATCTACGTTCCTTCCGAACGCATCTCAGCCCCGGCAACCGTGCCATTGGCCATCCAACCTGATGGCAGCTTGGACATCTTCAGCCGACCAGCTGACCCGCTTGTGATTGAGGAGCTCCGCAACTGGTCGAATCGCCAACCGCAGGCGGCCAAGGGAAAGATTGCGCCGGTCGTGATCCATCTGAGCCCGATCCCCAAAGCGACCACCGCCATGGTTTCACCGCCGAGTTCGGCGGCCTCCCAACTGCGGATCGCTACCCCGGAACCCCGGCTGGGCATTCCCTCCGCCGCTCCTCGTCCCCGGCCTCTCCCCCCTGCCGCCACATCTCGCGCAACATTCCTGACGCCGCCACCACCGCTGCCGCCGTTGCCCACTGAACAAGTGGCCAAGCCGAAGATCCCTTCGGTGGACTCCGGCGCTGCGCCCACCAAGCTCACGCTCGACCCCGGCAGCCAAGCTGCGAGCAATACAGCCAAACCAGCCCAGCCTCGAACAATCCCCGCTGCTGCGGCTTCCGTTCCCGAACCAAGCACCGTCGTCACCCCAGAACCCGCCGCTGTCGTCAGCGCCGCCCCTGATTCAGCTGCAGCTTTGAACAGCGCCGCTTCGGCTCCGTCAGCTCCGGCCAGCTCGGCCCCAACACCATGAGATTCGCGCTTCCCGTTACCCTCTTGCCCTTGCTTTTGGCCTGGGGAGCAGGGCCCGCCTGGTGCCAGGTCGGAGCAGCTATCCTCCCTGGCCCAGCGGCCTGGACGCCCGCCGGCAGCTTGGCCTCCCCTGGGGGATGGACAACCAGCGCGGCCGCCATGAACGCCCGCACGAACTGGTCGACCTCAGGCATGTTCACGCCACCCGCACCATGGCATGTGGTGACCGATCTCAAGCCCCTGTCCCTCGGTTCGATCCCCCCCGGGTCAAGGTCTTCCGGTCCTGGCCAGGTTGCTTCTCCAAAACCCGGCATCGCACCTTGAGGGGAACGGAACAACGGCTGTGAGATCAACTTGGCGCTTGATCAGCGACAAAGCTGCCAAGCGCCAAGCATGGTCTCCAACCAGGGGAAGCCAGCGGAGCGTCAACGCCGATGCGGCACTGGGTGGAGCACAGCTGCGGGGCTTTGTGGCTGAGCAGGACTTGGATTGATGGCCTTGGTTTGCTGGCCTTGGCTGTAGAAACCTGGTGCCTGGCCATCCGCCTTGCCGGGTCCCGTTTGGGATCCGCTCAAGTGAGGTCTACCAGGTGCTCCAGGGCCTGCGTGATGGCCACGAGCTGCTCCTGGTCGTAACTCCAACGACGCAGCATGGCCAGGTCGTCGAGCACCGCCTGTTGCGCTGCCGGCTGTTGCGCAGCCGGCTGTTGAGCAGCTGGCTGTGGCAAAACCGCGACCGGCTGGTCTTGGCTGTGCTCAGGCTTGAACCTGGATGCCGCCAGCATGGGCTGAAGCCGCCGCCTGACCGCTTCGGGCTGGAGTAAGCCCAGCAACTCCCAGGCCCGCCGCTGCACCCTCTGGGACCCCTCCAGCTGAAGTTGATCGGCGTGGCGGGCATGGTGCACCGCCATCGCTGAGCTCATCACCAGGTTGCGAACCGTCAGATCCACCACCGTGTCGCCAGCCTGGCGCAGGGCCTCCAGCAACGCTTCTGGCTGACGATCCAGCAGAGGAATCTCGCTGGTCATGGCCACCACAAAGAATCCCCTGGCGCCATCGCGATCCGTCACCAGTGCCGCCACCCGGTCTGCCAACACTTCATCGCTGAGCTCTCCCGAGTCCCAGCTGGGCAGCCAGGCAGCGCTCTGCTGCATCGACTCCACAAAACGATTCTGGCTGGACGTGGTGGCTTCCTCTCGCACGGGGGGTCGGGTTGCTGGCAGTGTTGAGGTTATGGAGTTTTCATCCCGTTCCGGCAGCCACCTCGAGGATCTAAGCGGCCTGGCCGGCGCCGTCTCGTCCAATCCCCAGGAGGAGCTGGACGACCAGCCATCGGTGGCCAGCCCGGGCCCGGTTCCAGCCGCCGCGGCAGCGGAGGCGGAGGATGAGGAACAGGAGGCTGCGGCGGAGGCGGCTGAGGCTGAGGCGGCGGCGGCGGCGGCGGCAGTGGAGGCTGCGGCTGCGGCGGAGGCAGTGGAGGCGGCAGTGGAGGCTGAGGCGGCGGCGGAGGCAGTGGAGGCTGCGGCTGCGGCGGAGGCAGTGGAGGAGGCGGCGGATGAGGATGCGGCGGCTGAAGAGGATGCGGCGGAGTTTGGCGCCGGCGTGCCGCCGCGATCCCCCGCGATGGTGCCCGCCGCGAGCGGCTCGCCCTCAGCCGAGGCTCTCCCGGGGGGCTACCGCTCCGGGTTCGTGGCCCTGATCGGGCGCCCGAACGTGGGCAAATCCACCCTGCTCAACCAGCTCGTGGGCCAGAAGGTGGCGATCACCTCCCCCTTGGCCCAAACCACCCGCAACCGCTTGCGCGGCATTCTCACCACCGACTCAGCCCAGCTGGTGCTTCTCGATACGCCCGGCATCCACAAACCCCACCATCTGCTGGGCCAGCGGCTGGTGCAAAGCGCCCGGGGCGCAATCGGAGAGGTGGATGTGGTGCTGCTGCTGTTGGATGGCAGTCAGCCGGCTGGACGCGGCGATGCCTTCATCGCGGAGTTACTGCAGCGGAGCGGCCAACCGGTGCAGGTGGCGCTGAACAAGATGGACCAGGCTGGCGGCGATGCCGACGCCAACGCCGCCAGCTACGCCGCCATGTTGGCTGAGGTGGGCGATCCCACCTGGCCCGTGCACCCCTGCAGCGCCCTGACGGGAGCCGGCTGTGAGCAGCTGGTGCGGGCCCTCGGCTCAGCCCTGCCGCCTGGCCCCCACCTCTATCCTCCCGGGGAGGTGAGCGATCAACCCGAGCAACTGCTGCTGGCGGAGCTGATCCGCGAACAGGTCCTGCACCACACCCGCGAGGAAGTGCCCCACTCGGTGGCCGTGCGGATTGAGCGCATCGTGGAAGAGGAGGCGAGCGGTGGCCACCCCGGCCGCACGGCCGTTCTGGCGACGGTGCTGGTTGAACGCAGCAGCCAGAAGGCCATCCTGATCGGCCGGGGCGGCAGCATGCTCGGCACCATTGGCCAGGGGGCCAGGCTGCAGATGCTGAAGCTCTTCGATGGTCCCGTTTATCTGGAGCTCTTCGTCAAGGTGGTGCCCAACTGGCGCCGACATCCGGGGCGCCTGGCGGAGCTTGGCTACCGCGGGGATTGAGTCGGCCGGGAGGTGAGGAGCCCTGGCCTGCGGGAAAGCGGTAGGAAGCCTGGCAACGCGGCAACTGGCAGAGTGCAAGATTCCCCATGGCGCCTCGACCGGTCACCGTGACGAATGCTCCTCCCCCGACCGCGGTAGACGCCCCCTTTCCCCCCACCGGCCTCGCGGAGTTCCTGGCCCTCTGTGCCGGCGAATGGCTGGCCCTGCGCAGCCAGTTCCTACTGGGCGGCGACACCACCGCAACCGAACAGCGGCAGAACGGCTGGCACAGCAGCGAGCGGGGCGAGCTTCGGGTTGAACTCGTGGCACCGCGCCATCCCGGTGAAGCGGGCGGCCTGGCGATCCAGGCCGCCGCGGCCGCCCAGCCAGCCCAGGTGCTGATCTTTGACAGCGGCGGACAGTTCACGATCGAGGCCGAGCCCGCTCGACGTGGGTCCTGGCAGCTGTGGCCGGATGGCAGCCTTGAGTTGGTGTGCGCCATGGCCGGGCTGGAACGGCGCGAGCGGATCTGGTTCACAAAGCCCAACCTGCGCCTGCGCAGTTGCGTGGAGCACGGGGCCGATGGCGCCCCAGCCCGGGCCAGCTTCAGCTCCGAGATCCGACGCCTCAAGCGACCCGGTGACTGAGCCTCACGGGCCGCGGCCAGCGGATCTGCCGCTGCGCCTGGATGTGGTCAGCCTGGTGCCGGAGGCCTTCGCCCCTTTGCGCTGTCTTGGGGTGATCGGCCGAGCCTTCTCGGCTGGTTTGGCCAGCCTGGAGGTCCACAATCCCCGCGACCACGCCAAGGATCGCTACCGCAAGGTGGATGATCAGCCCTACGGAGGCGGCGCCGGGATGGTGCTCAAGCCCGAGCCGGTGTACGCGGCGGTGGAGGGAATCCCGCAACTGCCACGGCGCCGGGTGCTGCTGCTGACACCCCAGGGGTGTCCGCTCAGCCAGGCGGATCTGGGCCGCTGGGCCCGGGACTATGACCAGCTGGTGCTGATCTGCGGGCACTACGAGGGCTTCGATGAGCGGATCCGGGCCCTCGCCGATGAGGAGGTGTCGATCGGCGACTTCGTGCTCACCGGCGGAGAGCTCCCCGCCATGGTGATCATCAATGGCGTGGTGCGGCTGTTGCCCGGCACGGTGGGAGCGCCCGCCTCGCTGGAGGAGGAAAGCCACAGTGAACTGCTGCTGGAACATCCCCACTACACGCGGCCGGCCGAATTCCGCGGCATGACGGTGCCCGAGGTGCTGCGCAGCGGCGATCACGGGGCCATCGCCCGCTGGCGCCAGGAGCAACAACAGCAACGCACCCTGCGGCGCCGGCCAGATCTCCATGCCCGCTGGCTGGAGAGCCGCGAGGCATCGCCATCCTCGGGTGGCTCTCACCTCCAGGCCATGCCGTGCGGTGCGCCTGGGGAGGCTCCGGGACATGGGGCCAGTGCGCCGGCCTCTACACCGCCCCTCAGCGAGGAGCGAGGGTGAGCTGAGTTTGGGGCGGAACTGGGGCGGAGCTGCCCAACGCCGGCTGGTGGCAGGGGTGGCAGCCCTATGGGAGGACCGTTCAGGCGGAGGCCAAGGCCCGCAGGTCAGCGATCCGCACAGTGATCGTGGCCGCGGCTGCCGAGCTTGGCCACGCCGATGCAAGTCCGCCTGCCTCGGCCCCGCAGACGCGAAGCCTGCTGAATGGTTGATCGCCACTCTCGCGACGACACTCTCGCGACGGCAGGCGCGACGACACGTGCGCCGTGGACGGCACACTGGAGCACTCTGCCCCGAGCCATGAACCTCCGCATCGGCAACGGCTACGACATCCATCGCCTGGTGCCTGGGCGGCCCTTGATCCTGGGCGGCTGCCTGCTTGAACATCCCGATGGCCTGGGACTGGACGGCCACAGCGACGCGGACGTGCTCACCCATGCCCTGATGGACGCCCTGCTGGGCGCCCTGAGCCTGGGCGACATCGGTCGGCACTTTCCTCCGGATGATGAACGCTGGCGCGGGGCCGACAGCCTCGACCTGCTCGATCGCGTCTATGCCCTGGTACGCGAGCGGGGCTGGGAGCTGATCAACCTCGACACGATCGTGGTGGCCGAGCGTCCGCGGTTGCGGCCCCATATCGACGCCATGCGGGCCAGCCTGGCGGCGCGTCTCGGTGTCGCCGCCGATCGGGTGGGGGTCAAGGCCACCACCAACGAACGGCTTGGCCCCACCGGCAGGGAGGAAGGCATTGCCGCCCATGCTGTGGTGCTGCTGCAAGCTCCTTGATGCCCATGACGACGGCGGCAACGGCCACATGCCTCGGCTTCTAGGGTTGTGCATCCATGGATCAAGCCCCTCCCCTGTCGACGATCACGTCAGCCCTGGTGCGCCTTGACGCGACCCCAGCGCCTGGTCAGCGGGGGTGCGCGGCTGGGGACCCTGGTCAAGCCATGGGACCTCAAGGAGCCGGGGAGGCCGGCCTTGCCAGCGTGGGGGCGATCGAACTGTTGCGGCTAGGGGTCCCTGCTCAGCAACGCCAGATCTGGTTGGCGGCGGAGCGTGCGATCTGGGAACCCTGGCTGCTGCGCCAAGTGGGCTTCTTGGGCCGGGAGCTGTTCTGGGACCCGGTGCTTGAGCATGGTGTCTTGCTGATTCGCTGGGCCAGCCACCGCCTCTTGCACGGGATCCCAGCCGCCGAGGTCTCCAGGGTGCATCAGGCCTTCCAGCAGCATGCCCGAGAGCTGCTCCTGCGGGCTGGCCATCGGGTTGAGGGCCAGGTCTCGGCGTCCTGCCCAGGGCCTGCCGATTGCTTCCCGCTGCTTCACGCCAGCGAGGTCCAACCCGAGCCCCCCATACCCCGGCCAACTGACCTCAACAATGCCCGTGGATCCTGACGTCTGCCTTGATTTCGACCGCCGCCAGCGCCTTGGCGTGGTGGAAGCGATCTGGGGGGAGCACAAGTCGGATGAGCAGATCGTTCGCATCCTGGAGGCCTTCCACGCCGCCGGGGAGCTGGCCCTGGTCACCCGAGTCGCCGCCTGTCGTATCGCCTCCCTGCGCCAACTGACCGCCTTGCCCTTCGAGCATCACGCCGCCGCCCAATGCCTCACCCTGCCAGGTCCACCCGCGGCGGATGAACGCCATGGGCTCGTG
>JBIIIX010000330.1:0-3202 GCA_044234415.1 Cyanobium sp. | reverse complement strand
GGCCCCACTCCCCAGCTGCCCATTCAGGGTTGGGTTGAGCCGTTGGGGCGCTGTTCCCCCGGTTGGGCTCCCGCGCGAGGCATTTGCACCAGTGGCCGTTGCAACTCTGGGTGGGCGGCGGCTGGCCGTTCCTGGGCTGGCCGTGTGGGGTTTTGCTGTGCCGCCGCTAGCTCTGGTGCTGCCCGCTTCTCTGGCGCTGCCCGCTGCTCTGCCGCCTACTGCTCTGCCGCCTACTGCTCTGCCGCCTACTGTTCCACCATCAGCGGCTCCACCCGCAGCTGCTCCACCTGGAGCCGCGCCAGCGGCCGCCGCAGGCAGGCGGGATCCAAGCCCTCGCGCAGGGCCAGCACCAGGCCGGCGGCCTCGGCATAGCTGGCGGCCTCCAACACCTCCAGCCCCAGGGCGGCGCCATCCACCCGCAGCAGGCAGCGGTTGCTGGCCACGGCGATCAGGGGCACGCCCCGGGCCGCGCAGGCCAGCACCGCTTCGCCGCCCAGGGCTCCGGCCGGCGCCACCACCGCGCCGAGGTCGGAGGCCCGCAGCAGGGGCGTGCTCCCCACGCCAGGCGCAGCGGCAGCGGAGGTGCGTTCGGCAAACGTGCGTTCGGCGGAAGTCCGTTCGGCGGAGGTCCGTTCAGCGGAGGTCCGTTCAGCAATCCATTCGACAGAAGTCCGCTCGGCGGAGGTCCGTTCAGCGGAAGGCCGTGCGCTGGACGCGGCCCGCTCCGCCGCGTCGCCCGGGACGTGGCGAGGGCTGAAGGGGTGGCGCGCGGCCAAGGGCTCAGCGATGAGGGGCACCAGGTCGGGGGCGCGGCTGAGGCCGATCAGCACGCAGGGCAAGAAGGTGTAGCCCAGCTCCTCGGCGGCGGCGCGGGGATCCAGCTGGGGGTCCAATGGCAACGGCGCCAAGGCCGGGGCGTGGGCGCAGGGAATGCCCAGCTCGCGGCTGAGCAGGTGGCTGATCACCGCCTCCGCCCCCGCGAGCGCGTCAACGCCGCTGCCTTGGCGATAGGCCGCCAGGGCTGGGCTGTGGGGATCTTCGGGGAAGCGAGCCACCACAGCGATCGCCTCGGCGCCGCGGGCACGTAACGCCCGGCCGCCGCGCAGCAGCGCCTCGGGGTTGGCGAGGCTGCCCCAGCTGCTGCCGCTGGGCCCCAGGCTCAAGCTGACGCCGAAGGGAGCCTCGCTGATCAGCACCGGTCCGATCGCCAGGCCAAGGCTGGCGCGGCAGGCCTCCGCCGCCTGCAGCTGACGCTGGCGCAGCTCGGGTTCGATGCCGGCATCGAGCAGCAGCCCCACCCGCCGACCGGCCACCGGCCGCAAGGCCAGCTCACCAGCGGCGAAGCGATCCAGGCTCCAGCCCTCCACGTAGTGGATGCGCCGGTCGCTCCAGCCGAGCACGGCGGCGTTGAGGGCGTTGGGATGGGTGACCAGGCAACCGCTGGCGGCCGCCAGTAGCCGCGCCGCCGGCAGGCCATCGCCGGCGTAGCCCCCCTGCTGGCAGCCCACGCCGGTGGGGATCAGCAGCAGGGTGGGCAGGGGCGGCGCGGCGCCGCTCACCGTTCAGGCCCCACCAGGCCGAATTCAGGGGCCTCTGGCGCTCGACTCGGCCCCACCAGGGAGGGTTCAGAAGCTTCTGCCCCTCGTTCACGCCCCTCATGCCGAGGTTCACGCGCCTCTGCCCCTAGTTCAAGGCCTACATGCCGAGGTTCAAGGCCTACAAGCCGAGGTTCACGCACCTCCGCCCCCCGCTCGGACCGCACCAGCTCCTGCTCCGGGTCCGCCAACCCCCGGTCCGACTCCCGTAGCGCAAACTCCGCTCCCACCAGCGATCTGTCGGGCTCCACCAGCGCTCGACCCGGCCCCACCAGCACCCCCTCCAGCCGCAGGCCCCGCAAGGGATCCACGGCGGTGATCGCCCAACGCAGCGGCTCGGCGCCGGGTCCGAGCTGGGCCGCGGCGGCCTCGGCCAAGGCTTGCCGCAGCTGGGGCAGCAACGGAGCGTCTGCCGGCTGCAGCCACAGGTCGAGGGATTGCAGGCGCAGGGGCGAGACGCTCACTTCTGGTACGAGATCACTTCTGATACGGGCTCACTTCTGATACTGACCGAACTGGGCCTCATAGAGAGCATCCTCCTGGCCGGCCAGCACATCGAGATCGGAGCGGGGGTAAGACACGCACAGCAGCGCATAGCCCTGCCGCTGCAGCTCGGCCTTCACCCCCATGGCATCCGGCTGGTGCACCGTGCCGCTGTTCAAGCGGGCGGCGCAGGTGGTGCAGACGCCGGAGCAGCAGGAGCTGGGCAGCTCCACACCGGCCGCCTCGGCGGCGGACAGCACGGTCTGGTCGGAGCGGCAGGGGAAGCTGTGGCTGGCGCCGTGGAGATGGGTGGTGATCTGGAAGGTGGTGGGCTCGGACACCGGCTTGCCGTGGTTGAGGCCGTGATTCTGGCCGAGGGTTCTGGAGCCATCCTCTCCGAGCGGCATTCAAGGGGCGGGGGTGAGCTCCTGCCAGTGCTGGGGATGGGGCGCCAGGTATTCGGCGGCGCTGGGGCCGGCCGCCGCCGGAGCGCTGAGCACGAAGTCGGCGCTGAGGGAATAGCGATGGTCGTCGGGGTCTTGGTTTTCGAGCACGGCGTGATCGAGGCCGGCGGGGAACAACAGCAGCAGCCCGGCCCGCGGCGCCACGTCGTGCCAGGGGGCATTCCACTGCCGCGCCGCCTCGTTGTCGGCGCACAGGGGCCCGTCATGGCCCACCGCCAGCCCCGGCACCAGCTCGTTGGGCTGGCGGGGCGGATAGAGCCGCAGGCAGCCACTGCGGCCGCTGCCGTCGCCGTTGAGGTAGTACACGGCGCTGAGATGGGCATTGGGGTGGTGATGGCGCCCCACCACCTGGCCGGCTTCGCTGAGCACCGGCCAGCTGCGCTGCAGATGCAACGCCAGCCGCTCCAGGTTGAAACCAAGCTGCTGCAGAAAGCCGCGAGCTTCCAGGGCGATCTGGGCCAGCAGCGGCTCGAACGGTGGCCGCCGATGCAGATCACCGAGGCCGTGCAGATCGCCGGTCCAGGCGCAGCCCGGGTTGGGATTGGAATGGTCGGCGCCGCGCCAGCGCTGAATCGCCTGGATCTGCAAGGCGGTGTCGAGCGGATCGGGGCGCAGCTGCACCTGGCCGAGGGCTAGCGGGAACAGGGGCTGGAGCTGCAG
>JBIIIX010000329.1:0-3207 GCA_044234415.1 Cyanobium sp. | reverse complement strand
AACGAAAGGGGGCGGTGTTAGAGGGTGCTAAGCCCGGCGTGGCGGGCAGCACCAGGCCCAGCAGCAGCCGATCGATGGCCCAGCTGAGGCTGTGGTCCGGCGGGCCGCCGCGCTCTTCGCCATCGAGGCCCCAGCGGAAGCCAACCCGCTGCAGCACCGCGCAGAGCTCGTTGGCCTGGGCGGGGTTGAGGGCAAAGGCCCTCAGCAGCGGCCGGCACTGCAGCAGCCGCTCCAGGCCGCTGGCCGTGAGCCGATCGGCAGCCAGCCCCAGCAGCTCCAGCAGGCCCCGGGCCACGCCGGTGTCGCTCTGCTGGCTGCGGTCCGTGAGCCGCCAGGGCAGTTCGACGCCCGTGGCGTCGCTGTCGCCGAAGACGGCGGCCACCAGGGGGGCGAAGCGATCCACCTCCGGCGTCATCACCAGGATGTGGCGGGGTTCGAGGCTGGGATCGGCGGCGAGCAGCTGCAGCACGCGGTCGCGCACCACCTGCACCTGGCGCAGCGGCCCGGGGCAGGCGTGGAACTCCAGGGATTGATCCCGGGGGTGGAGGCTGAGGCGCGGCCAGTGGGAGGGAGCGGCGAGCTGCTCCTGCAACTGGGCCAGCAAGCTCGGGCCCGAACCCGAATCCGAATCCGAAGCCAGGCCCGAACCCGAACCCGAACCGGAACCGGAAGCCTCGTCTGGGCTGGGGCCGGACGCCGCCGTGGCGGCGAGGAAGAACAGATCCCGGTCCGGGGCAAGGCCATCGCCCACCCCTTCGCAGCCTTCGAGCAGCTGCTGGAACTCGCTGCCCAGCCTGCCGAACCTCGCCTCCAGCCCGGGGGCCCGCAACAGCCAGTCCTGCTCCAGGGGCAGGGTGCAGGCCAGGGCATCGCTGAGCTCCAGGCGGCGGTCCGCGCAGCGCTGCCAGAGATCGGCGCAGGGGCTCAGCAGGTAGAGCTCCACCGGCACATGGCGGGCCAGGGCCTCCAGCAACCGCACCTGGATCGGCGCCATGCTGCTGAGGCCGAACAGGCGCAGATGGTGGCCCAGGGGGGCGAGCGCCTCCGGGGGGGGCGCCTGGCGCTCCAGCAGCCGGATCGCCCGCAGCACCCGCAGTCCGTGGGGTTCTCCCTGCAGCTGATCGCACAGCAGCCGGAACAAGCGCTGCTGCCAGCGCTGGGTTTCGGGCAGGGGATCGCCGCGACCATCGAGCGCGCGCCCCTCCTGCCAGGCCCGCAGCATGGCCGGCCGGTAGAGGCCGTAATCGTCGATGGCATCGGCGATGGCGCGGGCGGTCTGCCAGGTGCTCAACCGCAATGTCGTCCCGCCGCCCTCGGGTTCGAGCAGGGGGCGCAGCAGCGCCGCCGCCGGGCGGTCCTGTTCGGCGAGCTCCCGCTGGAAGCGCGGCAGGGCGCGCAGAACCGACCAGACCAGCCGTTGGGCGCGCCATGGATCGCTCTCCCGCCCCAGAGCGGCCTCGGTGGCGCCGCTGGCCCCAGGGGCGGTGGGGGGCTCCAGCTCCAGGCAGAGCCGCTCCACCACGGCGCGCAGGCTGGAGCTGGGGAACGGGAAGCGCAGATTGGCGCTGATGCCGCCCAGACGGCTGGCCAGCTGTTCGCTCAGCCAGCGGCAGCTGGGCCAGGTGTTCACGATCACCGCCACCGTGGTGAACGGATCGGGTGGGTCGAGCCGCAGCTGCTCGGCCAGCAGATCGGCCAGGATCTCGGCCCGGTTGCCGCGATAAACGATCAGCACGGCGCGGCCGCAGAGTGCACAGGCCTAGCGCGGCGACCCGGCAACCAGGGAGGCGAAGGCCGGCGCCAAGGTGGCGGAGATCGAAGCTTGATGGGGCAGGGCCGACACCCGGACTCCCGAGAGGCCAGGCACCTGTTCCACATCGCCAGTCTCGGGGCAGTACGCGCTGAGCAGGCCGCCGTAGCAAGCGCCCGTGTCGATCTGCACGATGTGGCGGCCGAGCCGGCGCACGCCGGGGGCGGGGGTGTGGCCGACGATCACCTCGCCGAAACGGCCGTCATAGGACTCCCAGAAGGGCGTGCGGATGGTGAGATCGGGCTGCCAGGTCGACGGATCGAAGCCGGCATGGGTGGCGACCCAGCCATGGCCCCAGAAGGCCAGGGGCAGGGCGCTGAGGCGCGGCAGCCATTGACGGCAGCGGCGATCCCCCAGCTGGCGGTAGGTGTCGCAACCGGCGAGCTCGGTGGCGGTCTGCCAGCCGCCGAGGCGCAGGGCCTTGACCAGAGCGAGCTCGTGGTTGCCCATCAGCCAGGTGGCGCGGCCGCGCCGCACCAAGGACCACGCCAGGGTGAGGGCCCCGGAGATGTTGGGCCCCCGGTTGATCACATCCCCGCAGAGGATCAGGTGATCGGTGTGGGGCAGGCGCGTGAGGAGGTCCTGGAGCGCGTGAGCACAACCATGGACGTCACCAATGACCCAGTGGCGCGGAAGGCGGCTTCGGGACGGCATAACAGGGTGCGTCGGCTTCATTGTGCCCCGGATCACGCATTGTTGTCATCCTCTCGACCGGCCTGGGGTCCTCTGAACAACCCTGATACGGTTCCGGCTCCGCGGCGCCGGGCCTATGGATGCGAAGAACTTGAGCGTCGACCGCCGGGTGGCGCTGCTGGTGAAGGCGCTGAACGGCGCCAAGCGCACCAACGAAGCCCTCGCCCGTTGCCGCGACGGCGACGCGATGGTGGAGGTGCTGGTGGACGCCTCCAACCGGCTCGGGCTTGGGCTCACCCGCCGGGATCTGCTGGACACGCCCCCCATCCGCGATTGGATTTGGTGGAAGAACAAGCAGGCCTTGCTCACCATCGGCGACAACCTGCCCCGCTACCAGCAGGACGGTGGGCAGGGGCGGGAGAAGCGTGATGCGGAGCCAGAACAGGAGCCGGATCGCCCGAAGCGCTTCTTCGGCTTGTTCTGAGCGCCTCCCGCAAGGCCTGTAGGCCGGCAGTACCTCAGGCCAGATTGGCAGTGCCTCAGGCCAGGCTGGCCAGGGCCGTGTCCTGGTCGGCGGCCTCGAACTGGCCCCGCGCCACAAACTCCAGCCGCAGCTTTAAAAAAGTGATGAACTTGGGGTCGGTCGACACGATCGCCGCCGCGGGGCGGGGCACGGCGGCCATCTCCGAGCCCAGGTCCGGGCGTTCCAGGAAGGCCGGGCGATCCACCAGCCAGAAGTCGATCGGCTTGCCGGAATCGGAGTA
>JBIIIX010000103.1:0-9270 GCA_044234415.1 Cyanobium sp. | reverse complement strand
ATCCCCCTGGCGGAACTGCCTTACACCCTCAAGCTGTTCTGGGCGCCACTGCTGGATCGCTGGCCGATTCCCTGGCCGGATCGCCGCCGCGGCTGGATTCTGGTGATGCAGGGGCTGCTGGTGTTGGTGATTGCGGGTCTGGGTCTGATGCATCCGGGCACCGACTCCTTCAATCTGCTGCTGATCGGCGAGATGGCACTGCTGCTGGCGGTGTGCAGCGCCACGCAAGACATCGTGGTAGATGCCTACCGCACCGACCTGCTGCCAGAGGCGGAGCGAGGACCCGGCGCCGCCGCCGCGGCCTTGGGCTATCGGGCCGCGATGCTGGCCATTGGGGCGGGAGGCTTCCTGCTGGCCGGACGCTTCGGCTGGTCGCGGGCCTTCTTCGGCGCGGCGTTGCTGATGGCGACGGTGATTCCGTTCACCCTGGCGGGGCCGCGGCTGGCGCCCGTGCAACATCCCGTCACCAGCCTGCGGCAAGCGGTGCTGGGCCCGGCCCGAGAGTTTCTGCATCGGGCTGGTCCTAGGCGCAGCTGGCAGCTGCTGCTGCTGGTGCTGCTCTACCGCTGGCCCGATGGCCTGCTCAGCGCCATGGCGATTCCCTTCCTCAAGCTGAAAGGCTTCAGCGAAGCCGAGATCGGCCTGGTGCAGGGGGGCTGGGCGATCGGCGCCACGATGGTCGGCACGCTGCTGGGAGGGGTTCTGTTCGCCTGGCTGGGGATGAACCGCTCCCTGTGGCTGTTCGCCATCGCCGGAGCCCTGGGCAACCTGAGCTACTGGGCCCTGGCCCAATTCAATGGAGGCATGGCGGGCCTGATCACCGCCGTGAGCCTGGAGAACCTCAGCGGGGGGATGGTGGCAGCCGTGTTTGTGGCCCTGCTGATGAGCCTCTGCAATCCCCGCTTCTCCGCCACCCAGTACGCCCTGCTGTCGGGGGTGTACGCGATGAGCCGATCGCTGCTCTCGGCCCCGGCCGGGGCCGCCGCCGAGAGGCTGGGCTGGCCGAGCTTCTTCTTGTTCACCGTGGTGGCGGCCCTGCCGGGCTTTCTGCTGCTGGCCCAGCTGGCGCCCTGGAAAGAGGCGGAGGCGCGGGGGGCCTTCGATCCCAGCCGCGATCCCACCTGAGCCGGAGTGACGTCTCGACTGGAGCCAGGGCCGAGATCTTAGCCAATTTTCTCTAACCCTGAAGCCTGGGGGATAGCGCAGCCAGCGCTTGGCAAGGTTGAATCTTGCCCACCAGCAAAGCTTGGCGATGCAGCAATGCAAGCCCGAGCGAGTATGGGTCAGCCGCTACGGCGGTGTGGCAGCGCCTTCAGAACAACCTCAAGGCCATCCCATCAGCCATCCGCATGCCGGCGAACCCTCGTCCGCCGCACAGGCATGCTTGCGCCAGGGGGGCGCGGAAAAGAAAACCGCTTTGCAATGCAGCTTGACCAAAACCCCTTCGCAATGCATCTTGACCAGCAGACGTCTGTCGGGTGGCACGGCCCGGCTCTATCGAGATGTACAGAGAGCAGCCGCTTGAGTCGTGGCCAGATGTATGGCTGGAACGGCACTCCGCTGGGGCAAGTCCATCAGGGGGGCCGCAAATGGAGCGCTGAAGAGGTTTCAGTCTGTCGGCGGTGAGAATGAAATGTTCCGCTATGATTACGCGGGACTGCGAGGCTCGGATGAGCCAAGAGCCACCATGCCACTCCAGCAAACTTTATCCCATGGTCTTGAAACAGTCTTTGCTAACGCTATCCGGAGCTCTCGGCTATACAATCCTGAAAACAAGAAGCAATATGACCCTCCTGATGGATCTGGTGAATCACCTCTATCCAGACCGTCCGATTCTCTTTATTGATGGAGGGGCCAATAGCGGCCAAACGATTCTCGACCTCAATCAGGTGTTGGCTAAATCCAAGTCAAAGGTCAATGTCGAGGCGCTTTCGTTTGAGCCCGTACGCAGCAATTATGAAGCACTGATCAACAATGCCAAGACTTGCCAGCATATCGATGTCAAAACCTATCCCATTGGGCTCAGCGATGCCGAGACAACCTTTGAACTCAACCTGGCACCACATAGCTACAATCACTCGATTGCCAATAATGAGCTCTATGCAGACAGCGGGCTGGGCAGGGAAGTAATTCAGCTGAAGACGATCGACCAGTTGCTGAGCCATCGAGACCTTTCCAATGTCCTGGTGATCGTTAAGCTCAACATTGAGGGGCACGAGCTGCAAGCGATCAAGGGAGCAGAGCAACTCATTAATTCCGGCCAAGATATGATTTTCATGGTTGAAGTAACATTCGATCCCAACAACAAGCAGCATGCCTTTTTCACCGATATCTTCGTACACATGAGCGCACGCGGATTTGTTTGTTCACAGATGATCGAAGTGACTCCATCCTTTGACAGAGATCATCGATACAAACCGGCGATCGCCCACCTGAATGTGGTTTTCTGTCGACAGCGCCCTCCTGGATAACAACGGCCAGCAAGAAGGATCTTGCACGGGTTGCTTTGGTTGCGAGCGCTTCAGTACCGATGCTCAACCAGGGCAGCTCGAAAAGTCCCTTTCAATTTGCAAGTGGGAACTCCTGAAAAACAAATCGCGAGTCGTCTCGGATGCGGCCACCGAAAGGCAGGTGCAACTCCTCTATTGAGAGCTGGCTGTTTTGGTGTTTGCGGTACATCTGCAAGGCTCAGCATTGATAGCCATCATCAATTACCATGATTATGGTCAGTTGAGCGGGTTTCGATCGCTGCAACCAGTTGCACCCCCGTGGATCTGGCTTTTTCAGGAGGTCCTACGTCGTGTAATCGGCATTGATCCGCACGTATTGATCGGACAGATCGCAGCCCCAGGCGATGCCTGCGCCCGACCCCTCACCCAGCCGCAGGCGGATGACCACGGTGTCGTCGTGCAGGTAGGCGCCGGCGGCCCGTTCGCCCAGGTAGCGGCTGGCGGCCGGGCGATCGAAGGCGAGGGGCTGGCCGTGCTCCATCAGCTGATGGTGGCCCAGCCAGAGGGCAACGGCCGTGGGATCGAACGGCACCTCGGCCCGGCCGGCGGCGGCCACGATCCGGCCCCAGTTGGGATCACGCCCGTGCACCGCGCACTTCACCAGCGAGGATCCGCACACCGTGCGGGCGATGCGACGGGCGCCGCCGTCATCGGCCGCCCCCTCCACCCGCACCTCGATCAGGCAGGTGGCGCCTTCACCATCGCGGGCGATGGCCCGGGCCAAATGCTGGGCCGCGGCCGTCACCCCCCGCTCCAGCTCGGGCCAGAGCTCTTCCGCCAGGGGCTCGCCGGCGGCAAAGGCCAAGAAGGTGTCGTTGGTGCTGGTGTCGCCATCCACCGTGATCGCGTTGAAGGAGCGATCGACGGCGCGGCCCACGAGCGCCTGCCAAGGCTCGGCCGGCAAGCCGGCATCGCAGGTCAGATACCCGAGCATCGTGGCCATGTCGGGATGGATCATCCCCGAGCCCTTGGCCATGCCGCCAATCCGCACCCGGCGGCCGCCGAGATCCGCCTCGAGAGCAATCTGTTTATCGATCAGATCGGTGGTGAGGATCGCCCGGGCGGCCGCCGCGCCGCCCTGGTCCGAGAGGGCCGCCACCAGGGGGCCCAGGCCCGCCTCCAGGGTGTCGATCGGAATGGGCACGCCAATCACGCCGGTGGAACAGATCAGCACCTGCTCCGGCGCAAGACCCAGCCGCTCGGCCAGCGCCGCCGTGGCCCGCAGGCTGTCCTGCGGGCCACGTGTTCCTGTGCAGGCATTGGCCTGGCCGGAGTTGATCAGCACGGCCCGAGCTCGGCCGCCACCGCGGGTCAGCCGGTCGGCGCAGAGATCCACGCAGGCGGCCCGCACCAGGCTGGTGGTGAAGGTGCCTGCGCAGACCGCGCCCTCAGGTGCCAGCAGCAGGGCCAGGTCGGGGTTGCCGGAAGGCTTGAGCCCGGCCGTGATGCCGGCCGCCCGAAAGCCTTGGGGGGCGGTGACTCCGCCGGTGATGGGGGCCCAGGGGTCGCTCACGCGGTCTGCGGGGTGCTGGGGCCATTGTCTGTCCTGAGGCGCCCGCTCCGGCGGGGCGGGCGCCCGCAGGCCAGGGCACTGGGACCCTGTTCAGCGCTGGCTGATCGGCAGCGCCGCCGGACAAAGGCCGCGATGAGCAGGATTGCTATTAGCCTATCACGTGCAATTGCGAGTGATTTGCAGTTAGCGATCGATTGATTGCGAGCTGTAACGATGCCGACATCAAGAACCGGTTCGGAGCAGGTTCGGCTTCCCGAAATCCCGCCAGTCCCGGATCGGCTGAGGGGCAGGCGCGAGCGTCTCGCCGCAGGCCCTGCGGGGCTCACTCGCGAGGCAGAACAACATGCAAACTACATCAACGTAACACCAACAAGCCTGTGGTCGTCAGGGGTTCAGGGATGGGAGGCACTGGCCAAGACCCCAGTTGGTGCAGGGTTTTTTGCCAGCCGCCTGGCCTAGGCCAGCTGGGCCGCCGCGCCTGGGTGGTGCGTGGCCAAGGCCACAACCGCTCAGCTTGAGGCAAGCCAACTGGGTGTAGTGTCCACTCACCCTTGAACGCGATATTGCGCCCGTCGCTGATCAGGGATGGCCGCAACCCGTTATCACCTCTCCCATGACCGCCACCAACACAGCCCGCGTTTATTCCGCCTATCTCACCGCGCCGAACGGCAGCACTGGCACCGGCCTCGATCAGCTGATCGCCTGGGATGCCCTCGACGGCGGCCTGGCTGGTGCGAATGAGGCTTCGGCCCTCGACGAGGGCATCCGCGCCGCCAATGAGCTCAACCGGCTCCTGATCCAGGGCTTGCAAGCCACGGGCAGCCTGGCCAAGGAGGTGCTCTCCGTGGCCGACATCGTGGCCCTCAACAGCTGGGTGCGCAGCGATGCCACGCGCCTGGCCCGCTTCATCAGCTGGCATGGCGATGACGAAGGTGGCAACGCCACCGGCTTCCACCAGATCCAGGCCAATGGCGGCAATCGGCTGTTCGATGGCCGAGCCCTGATCGATACCGTTCAAGACGGCCTTTATCACTTCGGTTTTCCGCTCAATGCCGACGGCACCCGCTTCACCAATGAGGACGGCGACAACAACGCCCTGCTCACGGATGTGGCCCGCTGGCTGACCGCCCTCAAAACCGATCTAACCAGCACCAATACCGGCCTGGATCGCATCGTGGAAACGATCGTGGCTGATCCTGGGCTGGCCGCCAGCATCGCCTGGCCGCACATCAAGGGGGGTGCCGAGGCCGCCGACGGCATCAACAACCTGATTGTTCAAGGCATCCATGCCCTGAACCAGTCAGGTGCCGCCGACGCCGATTCCACCCGCCTCAGCGAAACGGAGGTGCTCTGGATCAATGGCTGGATCCGCAGTGATGCCGATCGCTACGCCACGTTTGTCACCTTGCATGGCGACGACGAAAACGGCGTCGAGACCGGTTACCACCTGGTGCAGAACGATGGTGGCAATACCACCCTGTTCGCCCAGAACGCCATCAACACCATCTTTGATGGCATCTATCACATCGGCTTCGACATCACAGTTGATGGTCGCTTTGTGAATGAAGATGGCGACGCCAACGCCAAGGTCAGCGATGTGGCCGAATGGATCACCTATTACTACGGTGATCCCTCCACCACGGGCAGCGGTTTCGATCGGCTCACCGATTGGATGCGCCTTGATCCCGGCCTCGCCCAATCGACTTCCGCCACAGATATCAATGATGGCTTGGCTGCCGCGGACCGCATGCTCCATCTTTATCTTGATGCTATCGCCGCCACTGGTGTCAACAATGATGGCTGGATCACCCGGAACGACCTACGCCTCATCAACAGCTGGATTCGCACCAACCGCTACGACGAGTTCGTGGAAGATCATGGTGATGACGAAGGCGATGGCAGCGAAACCGGTTTCCATAAGATCCAGAACGATGGCGGCAGCACCCAATTCTTCGGCCGCAATCTGATTAACACTGTTGCCGATGGCATGTTTCACATCGGCTTTGAGATCGAAGGCTATACATTCGTCAACGAAGATGGCGATCGCAATCAAAGCCTCAGCGACGTGTCGTCGTGGGTGAACTACTTTCTCAATACCAGTCGCCTCACCATTAGCACGGATGCTGGCGAGGTGCTGGTTGGCAATGGCGAACGCGATCAACTGCTGGGGAATGGTGGTGATGATGTGCTGCAGGGGGGTGGCGGAGCCGACCTGCTCGATGGCGGTTGGGGACGCGATACCTTGCAGGGCGGTGCCGATGTCGATCTGCTGGAGGGCGGCTTCGATGACGACCTCTTGGATGGCGGCGATGCTGGCGACATCTATCTCGTTAGCGGCAGCCATCCTGTTCAATACGACTGGCGCACGTACAGCTTTCAAGGGTATGATACTTATGCCGATTCAGGAACAACCGGCACGGACATCATCCTTGTGCAAGGCAGCGGCCCAGTCGACGCCGGCCTGATCAGCTTTGGCCCTGACAACGGCATCGAGCAGATCGTCAACGCCACGAGCGATGGCAACGGCGGCACGGCGTTGGTGCGGTTGCTGGGCCACTGGGGGCACAACCTGCTCGATTTCTCGGGCGTCAGTCTGGTCGGCGGCAATTTCCTGATCGATGGCGATGGCGGTAACGACACGATCAAAGGCTCCCTGTTTGCGGACACGATTCGTGGCGGCGGCGGCGATGACCTGCTCGATGGCGGCCAGGGTGGTGATAGCTATTGGGTGAGCGGCGCCGGCCCGGGTTGGGTGGAAGGCGTGCCTTACACCTTCGAGGGCTACAACAGCTACGCCGATAGCGGTAGCAGTGGTGACGACCAGATTGTGGCCATTGCTGATGGTTCGGTGGACATCGGCTTTGCCGAGTTCTCGGCGGCCAGCGGCATCGAGCAGATCGTCAACGCCACGAGCGATGGCAACGGCGGCACGGCGTTGGTGCGGTTGCTGGGCCACTGGGGGCACAACCTGCTCGATTTCTCGGGCGTCAGCCTGGTCGGCGGCAATTTCCTGATCGATGGCGATGGCGGTAACGACACGATCAACGGCTCCCTGTTGGCGGACACGATTCGCGGCGGCGGCGGCGATGACCTGCTCGATGGCGGCCAGGGTGGTGATAGCTATTGGGTGAGCGGCGCCGGCCCAGGCTGGGTGCAGGGCGTGCCTTACACCTTCGAGGGCTACAACAGCTACGCCGATAGCGGTAGCAGCGGCGTCGATCGGATTGTGGCCGTGGCGGCCGACGGGATCTCGGCTGTCGACATCGGATTAGCAGGATTTGCCGCGGGCAACGGCATCGAACTCATCGACGCCACGGGCACCACCGGCCTGGTGCGGTTGCTGAATGATTGGCAGAGCGGCAGCTTCGATTTCAGTGCCACCGAACTGCGCGGCAGCAACATTCGTATCGATCTTGACGGCGGCAACGACAGCTTCGTCGGCAGTGCCGGCAACGATCAGGTTGGGGGCGGCTACGGCAACGACAGCCTGCGGGGAGCAGCGGGCAACGACAGTCTCTATGGGGACGGTGGCGACGACGTTCTCGACGGTGGCCAGGGCAGCGATAGCTACTTCGTGACCGGCCTCGTTTCCGGAGGTTGGCAAACCTTCGGCGGCTACGACCTCTACAGCGACTCCGGCAGCATTGGCATCGATCAGATCGTGGCCATTGGCAATGATGATGTGGATATCGGCCTGGCCGACGGCAACTTCCTCAGCACCAACGGCATCGAGCGGCTGGTGAATCAAACCAGCAAAGTCGTCAACGGAGTGGCTGTAGCGGGTTTGGTGCGGCTGATTGGCAACTGGGCTGGCAACGTGCTCGATTTGCGCAATGTGTCCACTGTGGGTGGCAATCTGCGCATCGAGGCCGGCAATGGCGACGACACGATCGATGGTGCGAGTAGCGCCGACGTGATCCAGGCCGGTCAAGGCAATGACGTCGTCAATGGTCGTGGCGGTTCCGACACTTACGCGGTGAGCGGCAACATCGAGAGCGACTTCGAGGGCTTCGACAGCTATGCCGACTCCGGCACAGGGTTGGGCGAGATCGACACCATCCTCATCGTCTCCGCCAATGGCAGCAACGCCGTCGACATCGGCCTGCGCAGCTTCGGGCCGGGCAGCGGCATCGAACGGATCAATGCCAGCGCTACCTCAGGCCGAGTGCGGTTGCTCGGCGACGGTGCCGCCAACAGCTTGAACTTCAGCACCACCACAATCGTGGGCACAAACGTGCTGATCGATGCGGGCGACGGCAACGATTCTGTGGTTGGCAGTAGCGGCAGCGACCGCATCCTCACCGGTGCTGGCAATGACACGTTCAACGGCGCCGCTGGATCCGACATCTACGAAGTGAGCGGCACCCTGGCGACTAATTTCGGCGGCTTCGATACCTATGCCGACACCGGCGCCGGCTCCGGCGAGGTGGACCGCATCATCGCCGCCGCGGGCACGGCCGCGGTGGATATTGGCCTCAGCGGCTTCTCCTCCCTCAGCAGAATCGAGCTGATTGATGGCACGCTCACCAGCGGCGCTGTGCGGCTGCTGGGAGATAGCAATGCCAACACCTTCAACTTCAGCGGCGTCAGCCTGCTGGGAACCAACCTGCTGATCGATCTCGGCGCCGGCAACGACACGGTGGTCGGCAGCGCCGCCAACAATCGCATTCTTGGCGGCACCGGCAGCGACAACCTGAACGGCGCAGGCGGATCCGACACGTACGAGGTGAGTGGCACCGTGGCGAATAACTTCGGCGGCTACGACATCTATGCCGACAGCGGCAGCGGGGTCGGCGAGGTGGATCGCATCGTCGCCGCCGCGGGCAGTGCCGCGGTGGACATCGGCCTGACGGGCTTCGCCTCGACCACCGGCATCGAAGTGATCGACGCCACGACCACCAGCGGCACGGTTCGCTTGGTCGGCAACAGCAGTGCCAACACGTTCAACTTCACCGGCACCAACCTGATTGGCGCCAACCTGCTGATCGATCTCGACGCCGGCAACGACACCTTCATCGGCAGCGCCGGCGCCGATCGGGTGCTGGGCGGCACCGGCACCGACAGCCTCAATGGGGCCGGTGGGTCCGACACCTACGTGGTGAGTGGCACCTTGGCGAATAACTTCGGCGGCTACGACATCTATGCCGACAGCGGCAGCGGGGTCGGCGAGGTGGATCGCATCGTCGCCGCCGCGGGCAGCGCCGCTGTGGACATCGGCCTGACGGGCTTCGCCTCGACCACCGGCAT
>JBIIIX010000344.1:0-2970 GCA_044234415.1 Cyanobium sp. | reverse complement strand
CACCAACCTGATTGGCGCCAACCTGCTGATCGATCTCGACGCCGGCAACGACACCTTCATCGGCAGCGCCGGCGCCGATCGGGTGCTGGGCGGCACCGGCACCGACAGCCTCAACGGCGCTGGTGGCGACGACACGCTTCTGGGCGGTGGCGGCCTCGACACCCTCACGGGCGGCAGCGGCGCCGACCGCTTCGACTACAACACGCTCAGCGATGGCGCTCTTGCCGTGAGCAGCACCTCGACGCTGCTGTTCGAGCGGATCACGGATTTCGTGATCGGCCAAGACCTGATCGACGTGGCCACCCCGCCCCCCAGCGGCAGCTTCCGCAACTTGGGAGCCCAGTCAAGCCTCACCAGCTCCTCCATCAGCACCCTGCTGAACAGCGGCACGTTCCTGGCGAATGGAGCCGCCACCTTCAACTTCGGCACCCGAACGTTCCTGGCCCTCAACAACAACGTGGCCGGTTTCTCGAGCGCGAGCGATGCCGTGCTGGAGATCACCGGATACAGCTTCGCCAGCGGCTTCTCCAGCCTCAGCCAGATCAGCTTCGTCTGACGAGGCGGGCGGGCCAGGGTCTTGGCCAGACTGGGGCCCGCCGCCGCCGCTGCCGGTGTCCTCTTCCGGCCCCAACCCTCCCCCTCAGCAGCCCGAACCTCCGGGCGGTGTCAGCGGCCCGCCGAGGCCCCTCGGCGTGAGCGGTAATGCCAGACAAGGCGGAGCCATGGCCGGCCCAGCGCAGCCTGAGGCTGGCCTGGGCCCGCTCAGCCGCGAGGATCGGGAGGCCATCGCCCGCTGTCACGCGCTGGCGGGGCGTCTGTTCCCTTGGGATCTCACCCGGTCGCTGGAGCTGGCCTTGCTCAAGACCTTTTGCGTGCCGTCCATCTCGCGGCTGTTGGAGGGCACTGGCGAGTTTCTGCAGCGACCCCGCAAGCGCTACGACGACACCGGCTTGATGGTGGCGGAGCTGCTGCGCCACGGCCCCGACAGCCCCATCGGAGAGGCGGTGATCAGCCGCCTCAATCGCATCCACGGTGCCTACGCGATCCGCGATGAGGATTACCGCTACGTGCTGTCCACGTTTGTGTGCGAGCCGATCCGCTGGCTGGCGCGCTACGGCTGGCGGCCCCTCAGCGCCGAAGAGCAGGAGGCGGTGTTCCGCTTCTGGCGGCTGGTGGGCGAGCGCATGGGCATTCCGGCGATTCCGCCGGATCTGCCGGCGATGCTGGCCTTCAACCAGGCCTTCGAAGCCGAGGCCTTTGCGCTGGCGTCCAGCAACCGCCGCGTGGCCGATGCCACGTTGGCGATGCTGCTGCGCGACTGGCCGGCGCCGCTACGGCCGGGGCTGGGCCGGATGCTGGCTGGCTTGCTGTCGGAGTCCGAGGCCAACTGCCTGGGTTGGAGCCGTCCCGCCTCGCCACTCCAGGCCGCGTTGCTGGCGGCCCTGCGCTGCCGCAGTCGTTTGGCTGGCCTCAGCCAGAGCTTGCGGCCACCCCAACGCAGCCGCTTCTTCTCCGAACAGCCCAACCCCAGCTACGGCGCCCAGTTCCAGCTCGATCAACTGGGGCCGCCGGCGCGGCTGGCGGAGCTCAACAGCCCGCGCTGGAGGGGGCGCCAGCGCCGCATTGGCCTCACCGGTGGCATCGCCAGCGGCAAGAGCACGGTGGCCAGGCTGTTGGCCGAGCAGCAGGAGCTGCCGATTTTGGATGCGGATGTCTATGCCCGGGAGGCGTTGGCGCCTGGCACCCCCGCCACCCTGGCGGTGCTGGCCCGCTATGGCGAGCGGGTGCGGGGCCCAGCCCCTGCAGCTGCCGACAGCATCGATCGGGCGGCCTTGGGTCGGATTGTGTTCGCCGAGCCGCGCGAGCGCCTCTGGCTGGAGCAGCTGCTCCATCCCCTGGTGCGACGGCGCTTCGAGGCGGAGCTACGGCGCTTGGCGGCCGAGCCGGTTGTGCTGTTGGTGATTCCCTTGCTGTTCGAGGCGGGGCTGGAGGGACTCTGCCGAGAGGTGTGGCTGGTGGACTGCGACGAGGATCAGCAGCGGCGGCGGCTGATGGCCCGCGACCAGCTCAGCGACGCTGAAGCCAGGGCACGCCTGGCCGCCCAGTGGCCCATGGCCCGCAAGCGCGATTTGGCGGATCTGCTGATCGACAACCGCGGCGAGCCGTCCGCCTTAGCGCAGGCCACGGCGGCGGCCTGGAGGAGACGGCTTGGCGATGGCGGCTTGGCGATAGCGGCTTAGCGATGACGGCTTAGCGATGGCAGCGGCGGCTGGGTGACAGGCCTCGGCTGGTGCGGAAGCCAGCCCGGTTGAAGCCCTCAGCCTTTCAACTTCTGGTTCAGGATTTGGTTGGCGAGCTTGGGATCGGCCTTGCCGCCGGTTTGCTTCATCAGTTGGCCGACGAAGAAGCCCTGCAGCTTGGTCTTGCCGCCGCGGAAGGCTGCCACTTCCTCGGGATGGGCGGCGAGCAGGGCCTCCACGATCGCGCCAATGGCGGCGGGGTCGCTGAGCATGCCCAGGCCACGGGCCTCCACGATCGCCTTGGGGGAGCCGCCTTGCTCCAACAGCTCGGGCAGGATCTCCTTGGCGATCTTGCCGCTGATCGCGCCCTGTTCGATGAGTTGCACCATCTCGGCCAGCTGCTCCGGTCGGAAGGGCAGGGTGTCGTAGGAGAGCCGGTTGGCATTCACATGGGCGGCGATGTCGCCGCTGATCCAGTTGGCCAAGGCCTTGGCGTCGGCCCCGGCCGCCACCGCGGCCTCGAAGTAGGAGGCCATCGGCCGCTCGTCGGTGAGCACCCGCGCGTCGTAGGCCGACAGGCCCAGTTGCTCCGCATAGCGGTGGCGTTTGGCGGCCGGCAGCTCCGGCAGTTCGGCCTGCCAGGCTTGGCGTTGGGCCGGGCTCACCTCAATCGGGCCGAGATCGGGATCGGGGAAGTAGCGGTAGTCGCTCGAGCCCTCTTTGGAACGCA
>JBIIIX010000328.1:0-3211 GCA_044234415.1 Cyanobium sp. | reverse complement strand
TCCGTTATTGGACGGTCTTGATGACCACAACTACGGCGCCCGTGCCTGGGCGGTGCGGGCATTGGCCGGCATCGGCGACGTACGCGGCCTGGAGCTGCTCGAGCAGGCCCTTGGCCAAGACATCGGGCCCAGCGTGCGCCGGGCCGCGGCCCGGGGCCTGGGGCAGCTCAAGCTGGATCAGCTGCCGCCAGAGCGGGCCGAAGCGGCGCGCGAACGCTGCCTGCTGGCCTTGGAGCGCAGCGAAACCGATGGCGAATGGGTGGTGCGCTACGCCGTCAGCGTGGCGTTGGAGAGCCTGGCCCTCGGCCTGCCCCCCGGCGATGGACGGCGCCTGCGGGCCGCCTCCGCCCTGGGGCGAAGGGTCCATGCCGACCATGAAGACACGTTGGTGGTCCGCCAGCGCGCCTCTCTGGCGCTGCGACGCCTGGGTTAGCCCCTGTCCCCCCTTCCCTGATGAACCCTCCGCAGCCCCCCTTGCCCGTGTCCAACGCCGTGGATCCTTCGTCTGCCGCTCCGATCCGGCTGTTGTTCGTCTGCCTCGGCAACATCTGCCGCTCCCCAGCGGCGGAAGGCGTGTTCCTGCATCGGATCGCCGCCGAGAACCTCCAGCATCGCTTCCTGGTCGACTCCGCCGGCATCGGCGCTTGGCACGTCGGGAAACCGGCCGATCCCCGTATGCTCGCGGCCGCCCAACGCCGTGGCATCCACCTACCAAGCCGGGCTCGCCAGCTGCAGGCGGGAGATCTGCACCGCTTCGATCGAATCCTCACCATGGATGGGGACAACCTGGCGGCCGTGCGGCGGCTGGAACGCCAGCACGGCGGATCGGCCGTGGTGGAGCCGATGCTGCGCTACCGCCGCCGCTTTCAACTGGAGGATGTGCCCGATCCGTATTACGGCGGTGCCGAAGGCTTCGAGCACGTGCTGGATCTGCTCGATGACGCCTGCGCCGGCTTGCTGGGGAGCCTCAGCCGCTCGTCGTCGGGCTGAAGCGGCTCCACGCTCGCCGAACGCTGCCGGCATGGCTCAGGCGAGTGGAAAGGGCGACGGGCCGGCCGAAGCGAGGGGTTGTCCAGAGCCTGCTTCTGCGCTGGGCTAAGCGGGAGGAGCTGCAGGGGCGCTACCCGCCGGCGCGGGGGCGGCTCTGCCCGCCGGCGCGGGGGTGGCTCTGCCCGCCGGCGCGGGGGTGGCGCTACCCGCCGGCGCGGGGGTGGGCCAGGCGTCTTCGGGGATGCGTTGGCGCACCAGATCCCGCAGGGCTTCGATCACCGCCTCGATGTCGAGCCCATCGGTGCACAGCTCCACCGCATCCTCCGCCTGGCGCAAGGGCGACACCGAGCGGCTGGAATCCTGGTGATCGCGGCTGGCGATGCTGTCCTCCAGCTCCGCCAGCGGCGGCACCGCAAAGCCCCTCTGGCGCAGATCCTCCGCCCGGCGGCGAGCCCGCTCCGCCACGCTGGCGGTCAGAAACACCTTGCATTCGGCATCGGGGAACACGGCGGTGCCGATGTCGCGTCCTTCAGCCACAAGCCCGCCGCGGCTGCCCATGGCCCGCTGCTGGCGCGTCAGCGCCTCCCGCACGCAGGGCAAGGCCGCCAATGCGGACACGGCGGCGGTGACCTCCGGCGCCCGGATCGCCTGGCTGACGTCGTGGCCATTGATCAGCACCTGCTGGTCTCCGGCCTCACTCACCCCCAGGCGCAGATCAAGCCCCTCCAGCAGCGGCGCCACCGCATCGCCATCGCCGGGGTCGCCTCCCTGGCGTTGCACCCACCAGGTGACCGCCCGGTACATCGCCCCGGTGTCGAGATAGATGAGCCCCAGCCGTCGGGCCAGCTCCCGGGTCACGGTGCTCTTGCCGGCGCCGGCGGGCCCGTCGATGGCGACGATGGGGGAACGGGGCATCAGGAACACATGATCGATCAGGCGGCTGGGGCCGCACTGCACGGCTGCCGCCAACAGCGGCAATCCATCCGACCCTGCCCGGAGGCTCAGATTAGGCAAGGGGCGAAAGCTGTCCGCGCCCACCAACTCCAGGTAATCGATCCTTAACCCCGCGGCGACGAGAACCTGGCGCGCCGCGTCCAGCAGCGGCTCGGCCTCCTCGACACCGCGTTGCCCCAGCCGCCGCGCCGCCGCCAAGGCGGCCGGCAAGGCCAACGCCTGGCGCAGCTCCTCGCTGGAGAGATAACGGTTGCGGGAGCTGCAGGCCAGCCCATCGGCGCGGCGCACCGTGGCGCAGCCCTCGATCGCCACGGGCAGCCCCAGGTCGGCCACCACTTGGCGCAGCAGCCGCAGCTGCTGCCAATCCTTCTCCCCCAGCAGCAGCCTTGCCGGCCGCACCAGGGCCAGCAGGCGGCACACCACCGTGGCGACCCCCTCGAAATGGCCGGGGCGACTGCGTCCACAGAGGCTGGCCAGCAGCCGTTCCGGCGGCCGCACCCGGGTGATGGCCAGCTCGCCGCCGGGAAACACCTCCTCGACCGTGGGCAGGAACAGGGCCTCCACGCCCTCCTCGCTGGCCAGGGCCGCGTCGCCGGCTGGATCGCAGGGGTAGCGGGCGAAGTCCTCCTTGGGCCCGAACTGCAGCGGGTTGACGAAAACGCTGAGCAGCACCCTGGGCCGCGGCCCCCGCCCCGGCGCACGGCGGGCCTGTCGCAGCAGCTGGCGATGGCCCTCGTGCAGGGCCCCCATGGTCGGCACGAAATGCACGGGACGCTCCCGCTCGCGGCGGCGCCACGCCTCCAGTTCACGGCGGTTGCTGAGAAGATCCACCACACCACAAGAAAGCCCACCCGCCAGATTGGCGGATGGGCTGACATCCAGCCGAACCGGGCTGGGGCGGAGCTAGTGGTGAACTGAAATTAGTCCAGCACTTCGATCGACACCTGGGCTGTGCCGCTGGCGACGAGCCCCAGCTGGGAGGCGGCTCCATGGGCCAGGTCAAGGACGCGGCCGGAATGGAATGGGCCACGATCGTTGATCCGCACCACGGCGGAACGCCCGTTGTAGAGGTTGACGACCCGAACCCGCGTCCCGAAAGGCAGGGTGCGGTGGGCCGCTGTCATGGTGCCGCGGGTGAAGGTTTCACCGCTCGCGGTGCGATTGCCGTAGAAGCCGGGGCCGTACCAACTGGCCTGTCCGTTGATGACGCGACCGGTTGAGGTCGAAGCCAGCAAGGTTTGGGCGATGGTCATCGGAGGGGCCTGTC
>JBIIIX010000327.1:0-3212 GCA_044234415.1 Cyanobium sp. | reverse complement strand
CAATCGGGTCAATAAGCACCGCGGTCGCGGGGATCGAGAATCACGCCAATGGTACGAAGAATGATCTTGAGATCGAGAGAAAAATTACGCTGACGAGCATAATGAATGTCCAGGCGCACTCGCTTTTGATAGCTTAAATTATTTCGCCCAGACACCTGCCACAAGCCTGTGAGCCCGGGTCGCACAGCGAGAACTTCCTCCATGCGACCGCCATAGCGAGGCAATTCCTGATCAACGATGGGCCGAGGTCCAACGACACTCATCTCACCGCGAAGAACATTAAAAAACTGTGGCAGCTCATCCAGGCTGGAGCGGCGTAGAAACTTGCCGATGCGGGTGATTCGAGGATCATCCTTGAGCTTGAAATCGTTAATGAACTCGGCTTCGAGCTCAGGGGAATCTGCAAGGATTTTATTGAGGACTTGTTCGGCGTCGGGGCGCATGGTTCGGAACTTGATGCAACCGAAACTGCGGTAATCCCTACCCACACGTTGCTGAACATAAAATACCGGGCCTTTGGAGGTGGCCTTCACCAAAGCGGCCAACATCAAAAACACGGGTGCTCCCAGGCTGAGCACCGCCAACGAAAACACGATATCGCCGCTGCGTTTCACAAAACGATCCCGCCTGGATTGACGAGAAATCAGCTCCTCAGCACTCGGGTGGGCTGGTACGAGGACAACGCCACCCTGAAGAGGCAGCAAAGCGTCGTAGCCGCTTACCAATCCCGCAGAAGAGGTCATACAGCCTTTCGGATCTGTGCGAATCTAAAGATGCGATCCCATCCCCCTCCAGCCGCAAGGGTCACTCACTGCAGAGGCACAGGCCCCCCGAGGCGGTCCAGGCGGTGGCAGTGGTCTCGCCAGAGCCGCTCCAGCAGGGCTTGCATGCGGGTGTGAAAGCACTCGGGCGCAAAACGCTCGGCGGCGCGGCGCTGTTCTTCGGCCGGCAGATCGCGCCAGAGCCGGGCCGTTTCGAAGTGCTCCAAGGCTGCGGCCAGGCTGGCGGCACTCTGAACCGGGAAAAGAAGACCGGTGGGTGAATTGGCACATTCCGCAGACAACGGCTCTGCCTGGAGGCACCGAACCGAATCCAGGATCCCGCCATTGCCGTAAGCGATCACCGGCGCCCCAGCCGCCATGGCCTCAACCGGCGCGATCCCGAAATCCTCCAGGCCGGCGTACACATACGCCCGGCATTCCTCCAGCCAGCGGCTCAGCTCAGGCGCCGCCAGCCGGCCCAGGAAGCGAATCTGCCGGCAGCCGGCCGCCAGGGCCTCCAGCCGTTGACGCTCCGGGCCATCGCCGATCACGACCAGCGGCAGACCGGTGCGGCGAAACGCCTCCACCACCAGATCCACCCGCTTGTTGGGCACCAGGCGGCAGACGCTCACATAGGTGTCGCTGCGCGGCCGATCCCAGCGAAAACGCCCCACCTCCACAGGCGGATGCACCACACAGGCGCGGCGCCGCCAAAAACGGCGGATCCGTCGCGCGGTGAAGCGGGAGTTCGCCACCAGGGCATCGACCCGCAAGCTGCTGAGCACATCCCATTGGCGCAGGTGGTGCAACTGCAAGCGCACCAAGGGTCCCAGGGGTCCGCGGGCGAGGCGGGAGCTGGCCAGATAGGGGTGCATCTGGTCCCAGGCGTAGCGCACGGGGGTGTGCACGTAACTCACATGCAGCTGGTCTGGCCCGGTGAGCACCCCCTTGGCCACCAGGTGGCTGCTGCTGATCACCAAGGGGTAGCCCGCCAGATCGAGCTGCTCGATCGCCAGCGGCAACAGCGGCAGGTACTGCTGCACATGGCTCACGCCCCAAGGGAGGCGCTGGATGAAGCTGGTGCGGATGGAGCGCCCACTCAGCCAGCCGCCGGGTCGGCGACTCTCGCCATCCACCAGGGAAAACAGCTGGGGAGCTGGGCCCAGGCGCTGCAGCAGCCGATCCAGCTCTTGCACCACCAGCTCGCTTCCCCCCACCGAGCGGGGGGTGAACCACTCATGCACCAGCGCGATCCGCTGCGGAAGGTCTGCCATGGCTGGCCGCGCGGACATCGGTCGGCACCGTAGTCGCGTAGGTCACGAAAACTCTCAGCCCGTTGCCCTGCCGGGATGGGACGGTGAAGCTGGGGTGCAGTGACGGCATGGCGCAAGCCAGCGTGCAATGGCGATTCGTGACCTGCTCGAGGATGCCCTCCAGGAACCCTCGATCGGGACTACCCCCCGGTTCCGATGGCATGCCACGCCGGTGGGCATCGCCGCCCTCTGGGCGCAGGAGACAGCTCCCAGCTCCCCGCCCTATGAGATGGCCCTGGAGGAGGGGCTGCAGGTGGGGCTCGACCTGAGCCGCGAGGAACGGGAGTTCCACCAGATCAAATCGGGCCTGGTGCTGCTGTTCCACTCCTGAGGAGCGCATCGGCCCATCTACGCACCCGCCCAGCTCCGCACCCAGGCCTGGCCACGCCGGCAGCACGGCTGGGGGGTGTCGCCGGGTGTGATGGCCTGGAACGGATCCCTGGCCCAACCCCTCCGGCGTCACTGGATGTCGAGGCAGGAGGCGTTGCGATACCTCTCCACCAGGATGGCCAGCTCGTCCGCCGCCTGGGCCACCTGGTCCACCGTGTCGCCGAAGGCGCCGACGTAGCGGGCAAAGGCATTGGCATCGACCGTGCGCAGCGTCGCCGTCTGGGTGGCATTGAGCCGCACGTTGCGCATCTTCTGGATGCGGGCATCGAACACCTGGCTCCTGAAGCGGCCGATCTCCTGGCGGAGGTCGCGGCAGGACTGCAGCTTGCGTTGATGCTGGAGTTGCTGGTTCTGAACGCCCCAAACGGTCGCGGCGATGGCCAGGGCGCCAAGACCCACCAGGGCCAACTTCCAGCGCCATCCGCGCCATGGGGAGCGCTGTGGGGTGGGGGGCATCCGGGCGGCGACCAACACCATCCGATCGTCCCCAGCGGACCTGGGGCTGTCAAGCCAAGGGCGGCCGCCTGCGGGGATCTCCCCCTGGATGCCGGCCTCGAACGGCGGGCCGGATTTCGCGAACCGGGGAACCGCGGTGGGCTCAGCCGGCCAGCAGCCCCTGCAGGCCAACGCCGTAAAGAATCGCCGTGCACAGAATGCCGCCGGCCCAGCAGAGGCTGCGCAGCGGTGGCAGGTTGGCCACATAGGCGCCGATGTAGCCGAGCCGCAGGGCTGGATGCAGCCAGGCCGC
>JBIIIX010000068.1:0-12259 GCA_044234415.1 Cyanobium sp. | reverse complement strand
ACTACGTCGTCAAGCCCTTCAGCCCCAAGGAGCTGGAGGCCCGCATCCGCTGCGTGCTGCGGCGGGTCGAGAAGGATCAGGGGGCCGGCATCCCCAACTCGGGGGTGATCCAGATCAGCGACCTGCGCATCGACACCAACAAGCGGCAGGTGTATCGGGGGGAGGAGCGGATCCGCCTCACCGGCATGGAGTTCAGCCTGCTGGAGCTGTTGGTGAGCCGCTCCGGCGAGCCGTTCAGCCGTGGCGAGATCCTCAAGGAGGTGTGGGGCTACACACCGGAACGTCACGTCGACACCCGCGTCGTGGATGTCCATATCTCCCGGCTGCGTTCCAAACTGGAAGATGATCCGGCCAACCCCGAGCTGATCCTCACGGCTCGCGGCACCGGCTATCTGTTCCAGCGCATCGTCGAATCCGTTGCCACCGAAGGAGCCTGAGCCCGCCCGCCGGATCCCCACCCCCGGCCGGAACCGCAACACCAAGCCCAGCCGCGCGATCCGCCGGCTGGTGGTCTGGTATCGCCGCAACCCAACCGTCACCGGGCTGGTCGGCACGGCCAGCGCCACCGCTGGCGTCGCCGGCAGCGTCGCCGGATCGGTGCTGCAACCGCTGGTGTTCGATCCGTTGCGCCGCCTGCAGCAGGGCAGCGACGCCGCCAGTGGCTTGATCGACGACCGCCAGCGCCTCTGGGTCGCCGTGGACGGCATGGGCGGCGACCATGCCCCTGGGGCGATCCTGGAGGGTTGTCTGCGGGCGCTGCGGCTGCTGCCGGTGCGCGTCCGCTTCGTGGCCGAAGAAGCGCCGCTGCGCCGCGCCGTCAGCGAACTCGAGCTGCAGCCGGCCCTGGATGAGGCCGTCAGTCGCGGCCTGATCGAGTTGGTCTTCAGCGGCTCCTCGGTGGGCATGGATGAGGAGGCCACCGCCGTGCGCCGCAAGCGCGACGCCAGCATCAACGTGGCCATGGACCTGGTGAAGCAGGGACGGGCCACCGCCGCCTACTCCGCCGGTAACTCCGGCGCCGTGATGGCCTCAGCCATCTTTCGGCTGGGGAGGCTGCCCGGCATCGAGCGGCCCGCCATCGGCGCCCTCTTCCCCACCCGCGATCCCGAGCAACAGGTGCTCGTCCTTGATGTTGGGGCCAACGCCGACTGCAAGCCGGCCTGGCTGCATCAGTTCGCCCTGCTCGGCAGCATCTACAGCCGCGACGTGCTGCAGGTGAAGCGTCCCCGCATCGGCCTGCTGAACATCGGCGAGGAGGAGTGCAAGGGCAACGACCTGTCCCTCAAGACCTACCCGTTGCTGGCGGCCGAAGAGCGCATCCACTTCGCAGGGAACTGCGAGGGGCGCGATGTGCTTTCGGGCGACTTCGATGTGGTGGTCTGCGACGGCTTCACCGGCAATGTGTTGCTGAAATTTTTGGAGTCCGTCGGAGGCGTTCTGCTCGATGTGCTGCGCGCCGAGCTGCCCCGGGGCCGCCGCGGCAAGGTGGGCTCGGCCTTCCTGCGCTCCAACCTGGTGCGGATCAAAAAGCGCCTCGACCACGCCGAACATGGCGGCGCCTTGTTGCTCGGTGTCGACGGGGTCTGCGTGATCGGCCACGGCAGCAGCCGCGATCTCTCCGTCGTCAGCGCCTTGCGCCTGGCCCATTCCGCCGCCAGCCACGGCGTGATGGACGACCTGCACGCCCTCGGCGGCTAAGGCACGGCCCGCCTTGCGGGCCAGGCACGACCCGCCCTACGGGCGAGGCACGACCCGCCCTACGGGCGAGGCACTAACCGCCTTGCGTGCGAGGCAAGCACCTGTGATTGACTGAAAACCACCTTGGGCTGACCCCCGGATGGCTGGCTTCGGCATGCGCCTCGTCGGCTGCGGCAGTGCCCTTCCCAAGCTGAGCCTCAGCAATGAAGCCCTGAGCCAGCGGGTCGACACCAGCGACGACTGGATCCGCAGCCGCACGGGCATCGGCAGCCGCCGGCTGGCTGGCCCTGAGGAGACGGTGACGAGCCTGGCCAGCCGCGCCGCCGCCGCCGCCCTCGACCATGCCGGTTGGCAGCCCGAGGATCTCGATCTGATCTTGTTGGCCACCTCCAGCCCCGACGATCTCTTCGGCACGGCGCCCAAGGTTCAGGCCGCCCTCGGCGCCCACCAGGCGGTGGCCTTCGACCTCACGGCGGCCTGCAGCGGCTTCCTGTTCGCCCTGATCACCGCCGCCCAGTACCTGCGCAACGGCAGCCAGCGGCGGGCGCTGGTGATCGGCGCCGACCAGCTGAGCCGTTGGCTGGACTGGGACGACCGGCGCACCTGCGTGCTGTTCGGCGATGGCGCCGGCGCCGTGGCGGTCGAGCGGTGCGCCGCCGACCAGGACGACCTGCTGGCCTTCCGCATGCATTCCGATGGCAGCCGCAACAGCTGCCTGACCCTGGCCCAGACGGAGCGGCGCCAACCCTTGCTGGAGGGCATCTCCACCCAGGTGGGCGGCTTTGCGGCGATCGCGATGAATGGCCAAGAGGTTTACAAGTTCGCCGTCCGCGAGGTGCCCGCCGTGCTCTCCGCCCTCCTTCAGGACCGCGATCTAAAGGCGGCGGATCTGCACTGGCTGCTGCTGCATCAGGCCAATCAGCGCATCCTCGATGCGGTGGCCGATCGCTTCCAGGTGCCCCATGAGCGGGTGCTGAGCAACCTGGCCCACTACGGCAACACCTCCGCCGCCACGATCCCGCTGATGTTGGATGAGGCCGTGCGCGATGGCCGCATCCGCCCTGGCCATCTGATCGCCAGCAGCGGCTTCGGGGCTGGCCTCAGTTGGGGTGGAGCGCTGCTGCGCTGGAGCGGGCCCCAGCCCCAGCCCGGGCCGGCTCCGCCCCAAGGCGAGGCCGCCGCCTAATCTCCCAGCCGTTGTTGGCTGGAACCACGCATGTCGATCGCCTGGGTGTTTCCCGGTCAGGGGTCGCAGAAGGTCGGCATGGCCGAGCCCCTGCTGGATCTGCCCGGCGCCCGCGAGCTCTTCAACCTTGCCTCCGAGCTGCTCGGCCGCGACCTCTGGGCCATCTGCGCCGGTGAGCCCGCTTCCGAGCCCGCCGCCCTGGACGACACCCGCAACACCCAACCCGCCCTGTTCGTGATCGAGAGCCTGCTGGCCGAGGCGCTGCGGGCCCAGGGCCGCCGGCCCGATCTGGTGGCGGGCCACAGCCTGGGCGAACTGGTGGCGCTGCACGTGGCCGGGGTGTTCGATTTCGAGACAGGGCTGCGGCTGATGGTCCGCCGCAGCGAACTGATGGCGGCGGCCGGGGGTGGGGCGATGACGGCGGTGATCGGCTTCGATCGCGCCAAGCTGGAGCAGCTGGTGGCCGCCAACGCCGACGTGGTGATCGCCAACGACAACAGCGAGGCCCAAGTGGTGCTCTCCGGCACGCCCGAGGCGGTTGGGGCGATCTGCGCGGAGCTGCGCTGCAAGCGGGCGATCCCCCTATCGGTCTCCGGCGCCTTCCACTCGCCGTTCATGGCGGCGGCGGCTGAACGGTTCGCCGCCGAGATCGAAGCGGTGCCGTTCGCGGATGCCCAGGTGCCGGTGCTGAGCAACACCGATCCAACACCCTGCCGCGACGCCGCCGTGCTGAAGCGGCGCCTCCGGGAGCAGATGACCCGCGGCGTGCGTTGGCGGGAGACCATGGCGCAGCTGCTGGCCGCTGGTGTCGACACGGCTGTGGAGATCGGCCCTGGCAACGTGCTCAGCGGCTTGATCAAGCGCGGCTGCCCAACCCTGGCGACCGCCCAGATCAGCGCCGCGGCGGACCTGGGCTGATGAGCGATGACGGCCCCGCTCCCCTCATCCGTCGCGACAGCTCCCGTCCGGCGCTGTTCGATCGGCCGGAGCCCAACCTCGCCTACCTGATCGTCAGCAATCTGCTGGTGATGCCGGTGCACCGCTTGCTGTTTCGCGGACGCAACTGCGGCCGGGAGCGGGTGCCGCCCCGCGGCGGCCTGGTGGTGGTGGCCAACCATGGCTCCCACCTCGACCCGCCGCTGCTCGGCCACACGATCGGTCGGCCCGTGGCGTTCATGGCCAAATCGGAGCTGTTCCGGGTGCCGCTGCTGGGTCCGCTGATCCGGGCGCTGGGCGCCTACCCGGTGGTGCGCGGCGGCAGTGATCGGGAGGCGATCCGCGTCGCCTGCGAGCGGCTCGCCGAGGGCTGGGCCGTGGGGGTGTTTCTCGACGGCACCCGCCAGAGCGATGGCCGCGTCCATGAGCCCCAGCCCGGGGCGGCCCTGCTGGCGGCACGGGCTGGCGTGCCGCTGCTGCCGGTGGCGATCCTGGGCAGCCACCGCGCCCTCGGCAGGGGCCAACGGCTGCCGCGACCCTCCCGGATCCACATCCGCATCGGCAGCCTGATCGATCCGCCCGCCTCCCGGCGCCGTCAGGACGTGGAGGCCACCACCCGCCTCGCCCAGGAGCAGATCAACCGGCTGCTGGACGAGGGCCCGATCCGGATCCGCCGGGACGGTCGCCCTGCGGATCGCGCCTCCCTGGCCAGCGCCACTGAGGGAACAGGCTCCGCAGATCCCGGCCGCTGACCACCCAGAACGCCGCCCGCAGTCCGTCCCCCCAGATCTTGCCGCCGGCCTCTGGGGCACAGAGATCCCCGCAGGCCACCGGCACCGGGGTGAGGTGGATGCCCCGGCTGCCGGCCACGATCCGGCCCACCAGCAGGGCCCGGTCCATGTGGTCGCTGCTGGTGACGAGGAGGGCGTGGCGCACGTGGGCCCGGCGCAGGTCGTCCACCAGCGAGGTGAAGTTGCTGAAGGTGTCCTGGGCGCGGTAATCGAGCAGCACCCGATTGGGGGGCAGCCCAGCCCGCTCCAAAAACACCCAGCGGGCGTATTCCGGGTTGGTACCGCCGCTCACCACCACCGGCAGGCCATCTTGGCGGGAGATCCGGGCGGCCACTTTCTCGCGCTCGCGGTCGCCCCCGAGCACCAAGATCATCTGCGGCGGCGGCGGGCTCGGCCACCAGCGGCCGCGAGACAGCCAGAGCAGGCCCAGGGCCATCAACAGCAGCGACAGCTTGAGCCAGCGCCGCCCTGCCGGACGGGGCCGCGGCGGGCGTCGCCGTGGCGTTTCGGGCCGCGGCCCTCCAGCTGGCCCGGGCCGGGGGACGACCATCGCTTTGCGGCGGCGCTGGCGGCTGGTGCGGCGGGGCAGGGGGGTGCGTGCCATCAGCCCAACGCCACCGGGCTGGTGGGATAGAGCGGCAGCACGGCCTGCCAAGGAGCCGGGCGGCCCTGGCCGGAGGCCAGCTGGGCGATCTCCAGCAGGCCCAGCACATCGTCGGGCTGGCTGGGCTGGGCCGGCAGGCACGGCACCTTGGCCATCCCAAGCTGTCGCTCCACCTCGGCGAGGCCGCCGGGATCGCGATAGAGCCGGGGAGCGCACCATTCCCGCACGCCCTCCAGCGCGGCGGGATCCGCGCTGTAAAGACCAGCCACCAGGCCGCGCCGCGGCAGCTCCTGGATCAGCCAAAAGCCCCCTGCGAGCTCCGGGCCCGAGCAGGCCAGGAGCCGGCGGGCGATCAGCGGGAAGCTGCCGATGCCATCGAGGGGCACAGCCAGCCGCTGGGCCAGGGTTCGCGCCATCACCACGGTGAGGCGGGTGCCGGTGAATCCGCCTGGCCCGATCGCTACCGCCAGGCGCCCCAGCTCGCGCCAGCGGGGTGCCGGCAGGAGCGCTTCCACGCAGCTCGGCAGGGCATTGGCCAAGGCGCGCCCGAGTGGAAAGGCCTCAACCCGCGGCGGGGCAGGGGCGGCGCCATCGACGGCCAGGGGCTGGAGGGCGATGCCGAGGGTGTCGCTGGAGCTGTGCAGCGCCAGCAGCCAGCGGCAGGACTGGGGGGTGCCGCTCATCGGGGCACAGCCTCCTGGGGCCGCAGGCGCTGCCAACGGCCTTGATCCGCCAGGAAGTCAGAGCAGGCCCGCACATCCCATTCCACCCCCACCTGGCCGCCCGGCAGGTCCCTCACCTCCACGTGGATGCGCGGCGTTTGGGGCTTGAAGGCCGGCGCCGCGCTGAGGTGGGGAACGCCGTGTTGCCGCTCGACCGCGTGGTAGGCCTGGCAACGGTCGACCCAGTGGCAATCCACACAGATGCACATGCCGCCCCGGACCAACCAGGCGCCAATTGTGGCCGGATCGTCGCGGGGTCAAGTCCAACGCTTGTGGTTCGCCTTGGATCCGGCCCGTTGGCCGTTGCCCCCAGACGCCCTGCCGGCCGGGACGGCCCTGGTGGGCGGGGCCGTGCGCGATGGCCTGCTGGGCCGTCGGCCGGAGCGGGTGGATCTGGATCTGGTGGTGCCGGGTGACGCGATCGCCCTGAGCCGCGACCTGGCGCGGCGCTTTGGCGGCAGCGCGGTGGTGCTCGATGGCGAGCGCTCGATTGCCCGGCTGGTGCTGCGCGGCTGGACCGTGGATCTGGCCCGCCGCCTGGGACCAGACCTGGAGACCGATCTGGGGCGCCGGGATTACAGCGTCAACGCCATGGCCCTGACCTTGGCCGAAACCCCTCGGCTGCTGGATCCCCATGGCGGGCTGGCGGATCTGGAGCAAGGGGAGCTGCGGGCGCTGAGCGAGGCCAATCTTCTGGACGACCCGCTGCGGCTGCTGCGCGGCATTCGCCTGGCCAGCGAACTGGGCTTCGCGATTGAAGCGCGGACCTGGGCCTGGATCTGTGCCCACCATGGCCGGCTGGACGGGGTGGCCGGCGAGCGGGTGCTGGCGGAGCTGGAACGGATCGCCGCCACAGCCACGGGGGAGCAAGGCCTGGCCAGGGTCTGGTCGGCTGGGCTGCTGGCCAGCCAGGCTGACGCGCCGGCCATGGCGGCGTTGGCGCGCTGCTCCCAGGCTTGGGCGAATCGCTGCGGACTCAACGCCGCGGAGCTGGGCTGGGCCCTCCCCCTGGCCCGCCTGGCGGCGGTGCTGGATGGGGCAGCCCTGGAACGGCTGCGGGCCAGCCGGCGGTTGCGGCAGCGGGCCTTGGGACTGCGGCGCTGGCGCCAGCGCCTGGAGGCGATCGCCCAGCCGCGGCCTCAGGGGAGCGCCGAGGCTGGGCATCAAGGGAGCGCCGAGGCGGGGCCTCAAGGGAGTGCCGAGGCTGGGCCGCAAGGGAGTGCCGAGGCTGGGCATCAAGGGAGCGCCGAGGCGGGGCCTCAAGGGAGCGCCGAGGCGGGGCCCGCGGGCCAGCCGCCCGGCCCAGCGATGCCAGGCACCCCCAGGCCGCTGCGCCTCGACGATCTCCAGGAAGCGGAGCGCCTTGCCCTGCAGCGGGAGCTGGAGGCCGATCTGCCCGCCCTGCTGCTGCAGTTGGAGGCCGACGACGCCAAGGCGGCGCTGGCCCGCTGGCGTGATCCCCAGGATCCCCTGTTTCACCCCCGGGCACCGCTGGACGGTGCTCTGTTGCAGCGGCAGCTCCAGCTGAAGCCCGGTCCGGAGCTGGGGCAGCTGCTGCGGCATCTGACCCTGGAGCGCGCCTTCGGGCGGCTGCCCGCGGCGCGGGGGCCGGAGGCTGACGAGCGGGTGCTGTCTTGTGCCCGCCAGTGGCTGGCGCCACGGGGGCAACGATGTGATTAACTGCAATCGGCATCGGCGTGATTCGACCGCCTGCAAAGTTCTCTTCAACCGCTTTTCCTCCCTTCCCTGCCATGAGCGTTCGTCTCTATGTCGGCAACCTGCCGCAAACTTTTGATGCCAAGGAGCTGGAAGCTCTGTTCAGCGGCCTCGGCGAGGGGGTGCGGTTCAAGGCCGTAACCGACCGTGAAACGGGAGCTTGCCGCGGCTTTGGCTTCGCCAACGTCGACGACATGAAGCTCGCGGAAGCGGTGATCGAGCAGCTCAATGGCCAGAGCTTCGCTGGCAACAGCCTGCGGATCGAGATTTCGGAGCGCCGCGAGACCCGATCCAGCGCCGGCAACGAACGCCGCGGCAGCCAGCCGGCCGCCGCCGCCGCCGCCGCCCGTCGGGCCCCCACCAGCAACAAGGTGGTCCATGCCGATACGGTCGACCAAGGAACTCCCGATCCCCGTTGGGCCGGCGAACTGGCGAAGCTCAAGGCCCTTCTCGCCAACCAGGCGGTCGGCGTCTGAGCAGCCAGCACCCACTCGTGCAGGCCGACTGGACCTGGCAGGGGCAACGCATCCACTTCTGCCAAGGCGGCGATCCGGCTTCCGAGGCCGTGGTGGTGTTGCTCCACGGCTTTGGCGCCAGCATCGGCCATTGGCGCCACAACCTGCCCGTTCTCGCCCAGCAGGCTGAGGTCTACGCCCTCGACCTGCTGGGCTTTGGCGCCAGCGCCAAACCACCCTCCCGCCTCACTGGTGAAACCGGCCCCCCTGGCAGCGTGCGCTACGGCTTCGACCTCTGGGCCGAACAGGTGGTGGCCTTCCTCGCCGATCGCGGCCTTTGGGGCCCCCAGGCCAGCCCCTCCCAGAGCGATCCCGATCGCCCGCGGCGCCGGCTGCATCTGATCGGCAATTCCATCGGTGCGGTCGTGGCCCTGAATGCGGCTCGGATGCTGCAGGCCCGCGGCGCTCCTCCCTCCCAGGTGGTGCTGATCGATTGCGCCCAACGCACCCTCGATGACAAACGCGCGATGGCGTTGCCCGCCTGGGAGCGAGCGAGCCGACCGTTGCTCAAACAGGCTGTGCGCCAGCGCTGGCTGCTGGCGCCGCTGTTTCGGCTGCTGGCCCGACCAGGGGCGGTGCGTGCGGTGCTGCGGCAGGCCTATCCCAGCGGCGCCAACGTCGACGACGCCCTGCTGGAGATCCTGCTCAGCCCCACAAGGGACCCCGGGGCGCTGGAAAGCTTCCGCGGCTTTGTGAATCTGTTCAATGACCATCTGGCCCCGGATCTGTTGGCCGGCTTGACCGTGCCGGTGCGGATGGTGTGGGGATCCCGGGATCCCTGGGAGGATCCCGCTGAAGCGCGGCGCTGGGCCGCCAGCTTGACCTGCATCCGTGAATTGGAGGTGCTGGAGGGCCTGGGCCACTGCCCCCACGATGAGGCGCCCGAGCGGGTCAACCCGATCTTGCTGCGCTGGCTGGCGGCCCCGGCCTGAGGGGCCGGCGCTGTTGCCCGTTCAGTGCACCTGGGCTTTCAGCAGCGACCAGGGCAGATCCAGCAGTTTGCCGGCCGTGGGCACAAAGGCGCGGCGGCTAAACACGTCGTAGTCGTGGCGTTCGATCACGTCGAGGATGCCGCGGTAAAGCCGCAGCGATGTCCACACCGGCCAACGCGCATCGGCGGACAGCCAGCGCACCCCGGCCTCGGAGCGGCGGAACCACTCCCGGGCCCGCTCCAGCTGGAACGCCATCAGGGCCCTCCAGGAATCGTTCACGGTGCCGGCCATCAACTCGGCCTCGCTGTAGCCGAAACGGCGCAGGTCGGTTTGGGGGAGATAGATGCGTCCCCGGCTGCGATCCTCACCAACATCCCGCAGGATGTTGGTGAGCTGGTTGGCGATGCCAAGCGCCAGGGCCGCCTCGGTGGGATCTGGTCGGGCGCTCCAGGGAGAGGTGGTGTAGGCGGGGTCGAGGCCCATCACCGCCTGGGTCATCAGCCCGACGGTGCCGGCCACCCGATAGCAGTAGAGCCGCAGGTCGTCGAAGTCGGCGTAGCGATGCTGCTGCACATCCATGCGCTGCCCCTCGATCATGTCCAAATAGGGCTGCAGCGGCTGGGGGTAGCGGCTGATCATGTCCACCATCACCGATTCCAACCCGTCGCGGGCCTCACCGCGGAAGACGCCGCGGGTGCGCTCCTCCCAGGCCTGCAACCGGTCGAGCAGCTGGGCCGCCGGCAACGCCTGGGCTTCGGTGCTGTCCATCAGCTCATCGGTGCGGCGACACCACACGTAGATGGCCCAGATGGCTCGGCGCTTCGGCCGCGGCAGCAGCAGGGTGCCGAGATAAAACGTCTTGGCCCAGCGCGCGGTCTCGCGCCGGCATGCCTCGTAGGCCTCATCCAGGCTGGGCGAAGCGGCCACCACGTTCACACCACCGTGAGGTGAGCGGCAGGCAGGCTCGCTGTTGGGGCAGCCAGCCAAGCGGATACAGCGTCAGCGCAGAGCCGGCCGCTGAGCACGGCGCCTTCCATCGAAGCCAGGTAGCGCTGCATCGTGTAGTCCCCGGCCAGGAAGAAGTTGGCGATCGGGCTGGTTTGATCAGGCCGCAGCTGCTGGCAACCGGGCACCGTCTTGTACACAGAAAGAGGCGTCTTGACGACGACCCACTTGCGCACCTGGGCCGGGTTGTCCCCCGTGAAGTGGGTGGGGAAGAGGCGTTTCAGTTCCTCCAGGGTGGCGGCGATAATCTCCTCATCCGGCCGGCCGATCCAATCCTTGGCCGGGGCGAACACCAACTCCAGCATCGAACGATTGGGATCGGCATACTCGCGGCAGGTGTTGCTCATGTCGGCGTAGACGCTGAGCAGATCGCTGCGGCTAAACAGCAGATGATCGATGTCCGTAAGTTTGCGGTCGAACCAGATGTGAATGTTGATCACCGGCACGCCATTCAGCCCCTCCAGCTTCTGGAAGTAGGGCAGCTGCTTCCAAGCATCCGGCAACAGCAACTTCAGGGGATCAACCGGCAGGGCGCTCACGTAGGCGTCAGCCTCCACATCCTCGCTGGCCTGGCCGCGAATGCCGCCGATCCGGAAGCCGCTGACGCGGCCATCCTCCGCGATGCGGATCTGGCGCAAGGGTGCGTTGAGCTTCACCTCACCGCCGCGCTCGCGGATCGAGGCGACCAAGGGTTCGCACAGGCGCTGCGGTGGATTGCCATCGAGAAAGGCCATGCGCGAGCCATCGCTTTCCTGAAGGAAACGGTTCAGGGCCGTCAGCACCACAGTGCTGGAGATTTCGTCCGGATCGATGAAATTGAGCGCCTTGCTCATGGCGATGAACACCTCATCGTTGACGCGCTCGGGGATGTTGTGGAGCCGCAGCCATTCGGTCCAGCTGTAGCGGTCACAGTCCTCCACATAGGATTGACCCCTCAGCATTGCGGGCACCAAGCCCAATCCGAAAGCAATTTTTTCTGGCCAGCTCAACATGTCGTTGTTGCCGAGAATCGCGGCGACGCCATTGATCGGGGCCGGCAGGTCCGGGAAGTCGAAGCGGCTGTAGGTGCCGGGAACGTCCCGCTGGTTGAAGATCATGGAGTGGCTCTTCCACTGCAGCCGGTCTTCGATGTTCAGCTCGGCGAACAGGCGACGCATGTTTCGATAGGCGCCGAAGAAAATATGCAAGCCAGTTTCATACCAATCGCCCTCGGCATCCTGCCAGGCCGCCACCTTGCCGCCGAGCACATCGCGGGCTTCGTACACCACTGGCGTGTGACCCGCATCGCAGAGATACTTGGCGCAGGCGAGGCCCGCGAGCCCGGCTCCGGCGATGGCGACGCGCATGGGTGTCAGGAAAGTGCCGGCAACCTAATCCGCCGCCGGCCTGCATCGCCGTGGCGGTTCCTAGAGTCGCCGGGTGGATCCCCTGCCCCGAGCGCTCAGCCATGGAAGACACCCTGCTCAAGTCCACCACTCGCCACGTGCGGCTGTTCACCGCCCGCGTGGAGGACGGGGACCTGGTGGTGGATGACAGCCAGCTGACCCTCGACCTCGACCCCGACAACGAATTCGAGTGGGACGACGCGGCGGTGAACCGGGTCCAGAGCGCCTTCCGTGATCAAGTGGCCGCCCACGCCGGGGCCGATCTCGACGAATACACCCTGCGGCGCATCGGCTCCGAGCTCGAGGGGGTCATCCGCCAGATGCTGCTGGCCGGGGAGCTCCGCTACAACCCCGACAGCCGAGTGCTCAACTACTCCATGGGCCTGCCGCGCAGCACCGAAACCCTGTGACCCGATTCCGCTCCAGTGCTTACGACGACCGCGACAGCGGCCCAGGCCGATCCAGGCCTGGGCCTTCCGCTGATCGTTGGAGCGAGGAACGGCCTGGCGGCAGCCGCTCCCAAAGGGGCTACCGCGAGGCTGAGGCCGATCGCCGCCAGGGAGGCGGCTACGGCGGGCCGCCGCGGCGCCCCGCGGAATGGGATCGCGGCGGCGATGGCGACCCTCGTCGCGCCAGCCCCCCTGGGCCCCCTGGAGGAGGCAAGGGGGGGGTGCAGCTCAACACCGCCACCGTCGCGGTGTTGGCGGGGGTGTTGGTTCTCGGCATCGGCATCGGCACAGCCATCTCCAGCAATACCGCCGGCAACCAA
>JBIIIX010000326.1:0-3215 GCA_044234415.1 Cyanobium sp. | reverse complement strand
TCATTGGCCTTCGACACGATCTTTGCCGAGGGCCAACGGCGCTACGTGGAGAGCCTATCGGCCTATGCCCGCCAGTTCCTGGGCCAGGTGGACAAGCCGGATGTGGATGCGATCGAAGGGCTGTCGCCGGCGATTTCGATCGATCAGAAATCCACCAGCCACAACCCCCGCTCCACCGTTGGCACGGTCACGGAAATTCAGGATTATTTGCGACTGCTGTTCGGGCGGGCTGGCGAGCCCCACTGTCCCCAGTGCGAGCGCTCGATCCGTCCCCAGACCATTGATGAGATGGTCGATCAGATCTTGACACTGCCGGAAGGCACCCGTTATCAGCTGCTGGCACCGGTGGTGCGGGGCAAGAAAGGCACCCATCAGCGCTTGCTGTCCGGTTTGGTGGCGGAGGGTTTCGCACGCGTGCGCATCAACGGCGAAGTGCGTGAACTGGCCGACAACATTGAGCTCGACAAAAACCATGCCCACAACATTGAAGTGGTGGTGGATCGCCTGGTGGCTCGCGAAGGCATCCAGGAGCGGCTCACGGATTCGCTGCGCACCGCGTTGAAGCGCGGTGAGGGCTTGGCGCTGGTGGAGGTGGTGCCCAAGACGGGCGAAGAGCTGCCAGATGGATTGGAACGGGACCGCCTCTATTCCGAGAACTTCGCCTGTCCAGAACACGGAGCGGTGATCGAGGAGTTGTCGCCACGCTTGTTCTCGTTCAACAGCCCCTATGGCGCCTGCCCGGACTGCCACGGCATCGGCCATCTGCGCCGTTTCACGATGGAGCGGGTGGTTCCAGATCCCTCGATGCCGGTGTACGCGGCGATTGCCCCCTGGAGCGATAAGGACAATAGCTACTACTTTTCCCTTCTCTATTCCGTTGGCGAAGCCTATGGTTTTGAGTTAAAGACACCTTGGAATCAGCTCAGCGATGAGCAACGTCAGGTGTTGCTCGAGGGCAGCAAGGAGCCGATTGCCATCCAGGCGGATAGCCGTTTTCGCAAAGGCCAGCAGGCCTACGTGCGGCCGTTTGAGGGCATTTTGCCGCTGCTGGAGCGGCAGTTGCGCGACGCCAATGGCGAGTCGATTCGCCAGAAATTGGAGAAGTATCTGGAGCTGGTCCCCTGCTCCAGCTGCCGCGGCCTGCGGTTGCGGCCCGAGGCACTGGCCGTGAGGGTTGGCCCCTACGCCATCCACGAACTCACCAGCGTCAGCGTGTCTGAAACCCTCAGCCGCATCGAAGCGCTGATGGGCGTGGGTGAATGCGAGGCGCAAGGGCCGCTGCTCACGCCCCGCCAGATCCAGATCGGAGAGCTGGTGCTGCGGGAGATCCGCATGCGCTTGCGCTTCCTGCTGGATGTGGGCCTCGATTACCTCAGCCTCGATCGGCCAGCGATGACGCTCTCCGGCGGCGAAGCCCAGCGCATCCGCCTCGCCACCCAGATCGGCGCCGGCCTTACCGGCGTGTTGTATGTGCTGGATGAACCCAGCATCGGCCTGCATCAACGCGATAACGATCGCTTGCTGGCCACGCTGTTGAAGCTGCGAGATCTGGGCAACACCTTGATCGTGGTGGAGCACGACGAGGACACGATCCGCGCCGCCGACCACTTGGTGGACATCGGCCCCGGGGCCGGCATCCACGGCGGCCGGGTGGTGGCTGAGGGTTCGCTGCAGGATCTGCTGGCGTCGAGCGAGTCGCTGACCGGCGCCTATTTGAGTGGCCGCCGGGCGATTCCCACGCCGGCGGAACGGCGCGATCCCGGCAGCCGCCGGCTGACGATGGTGAACTGCTGCCGCAACAACCTGCAAGGCCTCGAGGTGGAGATCCCCCTGGGCCGGCTCGTCTGTGTCACCGGGGTAAGCGGTAGCGGCAAGAGCACGTTGGTGAATGAGTTGCTGCATCCGGCGCTTGAGCATCGCCTCGGTCTGAAGGTGCCGTTCCCCGCCGGCCTGGAGGAACTCCGTGGCGTCAAGGCGGTGGACAAGGTGATCGTGATCGACCAAAGCCCGATCGGCCGCACGCCCCGCTCCAACCCCGCCACCTACACCGGCGCCTTCGATCCGATTCGCCAGGTGTTCGCGGCCACGGTGGAGGCCAAGGCCCGGGGTTATCAGGTGGGCCAGTTCAGCTTCAATGTCAAAGGGGGGCGCTGCGAGGCCTGCAGCGGCCAGGGAGTGAATGTGATCGAGATGAACTTCCTGCCGGATGTATATGTGCAATGTGATGTCTGCAAGGGAGCCCGCTACAACCGCGAAACCCTGCAGGTCACCTATCGCGGCCACACGATTGCCGATGTGCTGGAGATGACCGTGGAGCAGGCCTGCGAGGAGTTCAATGCCATTCCTCAAGCGGCCGAGCGGCTGCGCACCCTGGTGGATGTGGGCCTGGGCTACATCAAGCTCGGCCAGCCGGCCCCCACCCTTTCCGGCGGAGAGGCCCAGCGGGTGAAGCTGGCCACCGAACTCTCGAAGCGGGCCACCGGCAAGACCCTCTACCTGATCGATGAACCCACCACCGGCTTGAGCTTCTACGACGTGCACAAGCTGATGGAGGTGATGCAACGGCTGGTCGACAAGGGCAACTCGATCCTGGTGATCGAGCACAACCTCGATGTCATCCGCTGCGCCGATTGGCTGATCGATCTCGGCCCCGATGGCGGAGACAAAGGAGGCGAAATCGTGGTCTGCGGCACACCCGAGCAGGTTGCCGATCACCCCACCAGCCATACGGGCCGCTACTTGCGCAAGGTGCTGGCTGAGCATCCGCCCCAACCGGTGGCGGCTTGAAGGGGGGGAGAGTCCCGGTTGCCAGCAACTTGCCGGCGCGAGCTCGACGGTAAACACGACATTAACAATATCAAGCCTTAAAAAGTCAACAACATTGCGAAAGAGAGGTGGAACGGCTTAGACGGATCCAGCTGGTTGATGCCTTGGCTGAAGAGCACCATTGGCGATGCGTTTCGGCGAAATAACGATATGGTGTCGTCCCAGTCTGTCGTGCTTTGGCTGCATTTCGGCGCTTCGATGGTTTCAACATCTCCTCCATCCACAGGAGCGGAAGAACACCACGAAGGGACTGCCATGGCCCCATCCGCGACCCCGCCGGGTGGCCCCCGTCCACCGGGCCTGATCCAGCGCTAACGGGAGGAGCTACAGGCCCGCCACTATGCCCGCCGCACCGTGGAGACGTATGAGCAGTGGCTGCGGCGATTCTT
>JBIIIX010000324.1:0-3230 GCA_044234415.1 Cyanobium sp. | reverse complement strand
GTGAAGGTGTGCAGGATGTGATGCCCTGGCGGTGCCAGCGTGGGATCGAGCAGGGTTGGCATCGACACAAACACCACCCCCTGCTCCGCCTCCATCGCCTGCCAGTTCTCCAGCAGCAAGTGGTGGCAGTGGAACCCCTCGGGCACCACGGCGGCAGAGATGCCGAGATGCAACGACAGGAAGGAGGCGGAGGGGCGATAGCGGCGCCTCCAGATGGCCTCGGCCTTCGGCGTGTGGGCGGCATCCACCAGGGGATGCCCCACAGTGCCCTCGCCGCCGGGCGCTCCGGCAAAGGTGTCCCAGCGGGTGGCATTGCTCACCACCCGGCGGGCCTGGATCGTTTCGCCGCTGGCCAGCCGCACTCCCACAGCAGCGCCGTGATCGATCAGCACCTCGCTGACCCGGGCCCGGTAGCGAATTGCGCCACCGTGGCGCTCCAGCCCGGCCACCAGCTTCGCGGCGATCATCCCCACGCCTCCCTGGGGGTAGTTGATGCCGCCGGCGTGGCGATCGGAAAACACCATGCCGGCATTGATCATCGGGGTGCGATCCGCTGGCATCACGCTCCAGCAGAAGCACTCCATGTCGATGAACTTCAACAGTTGCTCATCCTGGATGTGCTGGCGCGCCACATCGCCCACGTTGAACGGCAACCAGCGGGCCAGGCCAAGGCAGGCCAGCGGCGCCCGCACAAACACCTTGGCCAGATAGGCGGGATCTTCCAGCGACAGCAGCGGCATCGCATCGAGGCAGCGGAACACCTGCCAGCAGGTGTCGTAAAACGCGCGGATGCCTTTCGCCTCGTGGGGGAACAGGGCGGTCAGATCAGCGAGGAAGCGCTCGTAGTCGCGGTCCACAGCCACCGTCAGTCCACCGGGCAGGTGGTACTGCAGCTGGGCCGGATCGGCGATGGTGGCGCAGCGCTCTCCCACAGCGGCAAGGGCGCGGGTGAGCAGGTTGGTGTGGCCTTGCTCCCCGAAGCCGAAGATCATTGAGGCGCCCACATCGAAGGTGTAGCCAGCCCGGCGGAAGCTGCCGCCGCTGCCGCCCGGGATCAAGTAGCGCTCCAGCACCAACACCCGCGCCCCCTTGGCCGCCAGCTGGCTGGCGGTGACCAGACCGCCGATGCCAGCGCCGATCACGATCACATCCCAGGGGCTTTCGCCGGCTTGGCCGGCCCTCGTCGATGCCGGCACAGGCCCCAGCTTGCTTGGCACCCCTGGCACCGCCGCAACCGATCGGGGCGTCGGCTCTGCCGCCACCGCCGTGGCCCTCGGCGCGGCTGCCTCAGGCGTGGGGTCGAAGGGCTTGGGGCTGAGCGGATCCGTCACCCGACGCTGGCGAGGGCCTTCGAAGCTAAGGGGCCGACCTCAGGCTTGCGGGAAGCGCCAGTGCCGGCGGCGGCCCTACGAGCGGGGCCCCAACGCGACCAAGCTTCCGCCGGAGCCGGCGGAGAGCATGGGGCGTCCCAGACCACGCCACTGGTCATCGAAACGGGGTTCTGAGCAGCAGCAGGGGTCGTTGACAGCGAGCAGTCGCTCCAGAACGGCGCACCTGGCCGGGTCGGAACATCCGAGAGGTGTCCGATCACGTCCTCGACAAAGCTTCCTTGCCGATCGAGACCAGCTTTGCGCAACGAGGACACCAGGGAGGTCGAGGCCGGAACATGTCCGCAGCCCCACAGCGATGGCCAGGATGGACAGACTGAGAGCCAATGCCCCTGCCTGCCATGCCCGAGCTGCTGTGTCCGCCCCTGGATGAGGCTGGCCTGCGGGCCCTGTTCAGCAAACCCTATGGCGCTCCCGCCCCAACGCCGGAGCAATGGCGGGCCGTCTACGCCGATGACGTGCACTTTCGCGATCCCACCCAGGAGCAGCAGGGGATCGCCGCCTATCTGGCCGCCCAGGACGGACTGGTGCGGCGCTGCGACGACGTCAGCCTCGAGGCCGCGTCGATCGCGATCAGCGGCGACAAGGCCTTTGTGGAATGGGTGTTGGCGTTGAAGATCAAGGGGATTGAGTTTGTCTATCCCGGTGTCAGCCGGCTCGAGTTCGCCACCGATGGCCGCATCATCGACCAGGTTGATTACTTCGACTTCGTCGGCCCCACCTTCGGCCCAGTGCCGCTGCTGGGACCGTTCGTGCGTTGGCTCTATCGTCGCTTCGTCTCCTGAACCCTCGCCGCCCCGATCCCGCCGCGGCCAGCGTGACCTGGATCGAGGCGCAGGGAGTGGCGGCAGGCCTCTGTGGCCGACGGCCCACCGCATCTGCTGGGGAGCACGGGTTCAGCGGGGTCGGCAGGTCACTACGGGGGGCTGATGGCTGGGGTGGACCGAGCAACGTCGCCCCACATCGCGACAGCGAAGCTGTGGGCTGGGTTGTGGCTGGGCGGCGCAGGGTTCAGCCGCTCACCAGCACGTCGGCGTGAAGCAGATCCATCACCGATTGCACCTCGGTCGTGAGGTCAGGGGTGAGCTCCAAGGTGGTTGCCAGATTGCTGAGGATGTTCACCTCATCGGCCTGCAAGGGACCGTCGGAGCGCATGATCTCGGCCGCCACCGCATAGGCCGTGGCCCGCTGGGAGGGGGAGAGCAGCGCCGCCGCCTCCACCATCAGATGCTGGGGCCCCTTCTGGCGCAACACCGCGAGCAGGCTGTTCATCAGCTCCACCATACGCTCATCGCCGTACTGTTTGAAGGGTTGGCGGTAGTCGAGCGAGTGACGCAAGGCTCGCGATCCGGCCATGCTTAGGTAGCCATCCCACGACACCGCCGCCAGAGCGATCGCCGCGAAGGCGGAGGACGAATCCAACAAAACGGTTTCCATCGAGATGGTGTTCTGAGAGGGGGTTTGCTTAGTGATGGTTTGCCTAGAGATGGTTGGGAGCGGCATGCTCGCGATCATGGTGACGAAAGATCCAGCACGTGGACCACGACCGTGTTTGAACCTGCACCGAGCGCCAGGAGGCAGCGTGGCGATGAAGCGTCCGAAGGGGAGGACTGGCGCGAAGGCCGGGCTGGCGGTGCATTGGGCGGCAGGGGGGATCTGGGCAGTCGCGACCAGGTGGATCAGGGTGGGGGCGGCAACGGGGAACGGTGAAATCCCAGCCAAGGCTCCAGCCAAATGGCTTGCAGCAACGCGAGCTGTCGCCTTCACGACCAAATCCTGGCGATCAGAATCCCTACCTAAGCCAGCTGGCCGAAACCCGTCAGCCACCCCTCAAGCGGATGG
>JBIIIX010000323.1:0-3232 GCA_044234415.1 Cyanobium sp. | reverse complement strand
CGATGGGCCTTGCAGGAACAGGTGGCGACTGCTGGCTCGTGAGTGGTAGCTCATGAGTGGTAGCTCATGAGTAATGGGCTGGGCAGGGTCGTCGGAGCACAACATCTCTTCGTCCTGGCGAGAAGCAATAGCCTTTACGGCTTGGCAATGCCGAGTTGATTCAGCGAAGTTGTCGCCAGATTCCAGGGGAAGGCTGGCAAACCCCTGCCAGCGCTGCCCGCTTCAGCATCTCTGGTTCCCGAGGCTTCCTCATTCAAGATCGCCATGGCCAGGTTCCGCTAACTGGATTGGGGTTACCAGATTGCGATTGCCAGTTGAAGCGATTCGCAACGAGAGGTTCGTCGATGGCAGCGGACGAAACCAGCGGACGGAACCAAGCGTTGCCCGGTTCACTTCACCCACACCACGCTGCAGCCCGGACCACCATCGCCCCGCTCCGCGTCGCTGACCCGCTCCACATAAGGAACCGACTCCAACCAGCCCCGCAGGCCGCGCTTCAACTTGCCGGTGCCGATGCCATGGATCACCCATAGCGGGCCGTTGGCGCCGCGCAGCTGCTCCTCCACGAGCGCCTCCGCCTCATGCACTCGCAGGCCGCGCACGTCCACCGTGTTGGCCTCGGTGCGCACCTCAGGCCCCCGGCTAGCGGGATTGCGGCGGCTGCGCACCACCACCTGGGGCCGGGCCGTTTCCGGCGGCGTTGGTTTTTCGCCCTGCAGACCTTCGATCGACGCCATCTCCACCGTGGAGCGCAGCACGCCACAGCGCACGGTCAGTTCGCGGCCATCGGCCGAGATGGCCAGCACCTGGGCCGCCTTGCCCAGGGCCAGCAGCCGCACCCGATCGCCTACGGCCGGCATCCAGCCACGGTGCTCAGCCCGGGGCGGTGGAGGCGCATGCTCCTGTTGCAGCTGCTTGAGCCGTTGGCCCGTGAGCCGCGCGGTTTCGGCCGCCTCGCGGCTGCCACCCCGCCCCCCCTGGCGCAGCCGCCGGATCAGCCGCCGCACCTCTCCCTGGCCGGAGCGGATCTGCTGCTCCAGTTGCAAGCGGCGCTGCTCCTGCAGCTCGGCGCTCTGCTCCTTCTGCTGCTCCCAGCGGGCCAGCAACTCCTCATGCAGGAGTTCGGTGCGGGCCAGCACGGCGGCGGCGGCCTCGGCCGCCTCCTGCTGCTGGCGCCGCTGCTGTTCCAGCCCCTCGATCACCCGGTTGATCGTGCCGCCATCCCGCTGCTCCAGCCCGGCCGCCGCCGCCTCCACCACGGCGGGATCGAGGCCGAGGCGGCTGGCGATCGCCAGGGCATTGCTGCGCCCGGGGATGCCCCAGAGCAGCTCGTAGGTGGGCGAGAGGCTGGCGTCGTCGAACGCCACCGAGGCGTTCTCGAAGCGGGCATCGCTGTACTTGAGCGCCTTGAGTTCGCCGAAGTGGGTGGTGGCCACGGTCAGCCGGGCCCGATCCGCCAGCTGGCGCAGCAAGGCCGCCGCCAGCGCCGCCCCCTCGCTGGGGTCGGTGCCGGCCCCAACCTCATCGAGCAGCACCAGGGCAGCACCAGCCGGGGGCAACCAGGGGCTGGCCTGAGCGGAACTGGCCGCGGGTCCCATTCCCTGAAGAGAGCTGGTGTCGCCCTGACGGCCCTCTGCCCCGAAGGACAAGGTGGCGCCAGGCTCAGCGGTTCGCGCCTGCCGTGAGCTGGTTTCGGCAAGGCCGGTTTGGGGTCCACCGGATTCCGTTGTGCTGGGCCCGGGTTCGCGGCTCTTCGGCGCCACCGGATCGGGTTCCGCGGGGTCGGCCGGCAGCGCCGCCAAGATGCGGGCGATGCGGCGGATGTGGCCGCTGAAGGTGGAGAGGTTCTGCTGCAGCGATTGCTCATCGCCGATGTCGGCCAGCACCCGGTCGCACCAGGGCAACCGGGGGGTGCCGCGGCAGGGCAGGAACAACCCGGCGCGGGCCATCAGTGCCGCCAGCCCTAGGCTCTTGAGCGTCACCGTCTTGCCGCCGGTGTTGGGGCCGGTGATCGCCACCACCCGCAGCTCTGGTCCCACCTCCAGGCTCACCGGCACCACCGCCGCGCCGCCCTCGCGCCGCTGTTGCCACAGCAGCAACGGATGGCGCAAGTCGCGCAGCTGGAAGGTCGCCTCCGGGTCATCGCTGAGCTCGGGCCGCACCGCCCCCAGCCAGGCGCCGTAGCGGGCCCGGGCCAGGCCGGCATCCAGCCGCGTCAGCACCTCCTGCAGCAGCCGCAGCGCCTCGGCTTCGGCGCCCACCAGGCCGCTCAGCTCCAGCAGCACCTGGCGTTCCAGCTCCCGCTCCTGGCCCTCCAGATCGCGAATGCGGTTGCCCAGGGGGATGACCGCCTGGGGTTCGAGGAACACGGTGCTGCCCGAAGCGGAGCTGTCGTGCACCAAGCCGGGCAGCTGGGAGGCGGCGCCGGCCTTCACCGCCAGCACCGGCCGGCCGTTGCGGTCGGCCACCACCTGGTCCTGCAACAGCGGCGCAAAACGGCGCAGCAGCTCTTGGAGCCGTTCGCGCCGCTCAGCCCGGGCGGCCAGAAGCTGCTGGCGCACGACCTCCAACGGAGAGCTGGCCCGATTCGCCACCCGGCCGCCTTCCTCCAGGCAGAAGTGCAGCCGCTGCTCCAACTCCGGAAGGGTGCGCAAGTCGGCCACCAGGGCGCTGCACACGGGGCGAAGCAGCGGCTCCTCGATCTGGCGGCGCAGGCGCCGGGCGGTGGCCAGGGTGCCCGCCACCGCCAGCAGGGCCTCGCCGCCGGCACAGCCGCCCTTGGCGCAGACCAGCACGGTGGTGGTGATGTCGTGGCAGCCCAGGAAGCTGAGGCCTCCCTCCAGCAGGCCATCCAGGGCGAGCAGCTCCGCGGTTTCCGCCAGCCGTTCGCGGCTGGCGGCCGGCGAGGGGGCCAGGGGCAGGAGGTGGCAGTGGCGCTGGCCGGCGTCGGTGCTGGCGAACTGAGCCACGTGGGCCGCGAGGCGCGGCCAATCGAGCAGCTCCAGGGTCTCGGACTGGATGTCCGGCTCGGAAAGCTGGGGGCTGGTGGGGCCGCTGGCCTGGATCGGCCGCGGCAGTTGGGCGACCTCGCTCACCCCAACGCCGGGCCCGGGGCCGGGATCGCGGCGGCGCCCACATTCGAGGGAATGCCGCCGGGGGGTTCGTAGAGGATCTCCAGCCAGTTGCCCTCGGAATCCTGCAGATAGAACGAGGCGGTGCCATCGCGGTGGTC
>JBIIIX010000067.1:0-12320 GCA_044234415.1 Cyanobium sp. | reverse complement strand
CCTGCTCAGCCCGCTCCATCGGCGCTGGCTCCTGACTGGGCAGCACATCCACCAGCTCAGATGGATCGGATTTGGAGCGCACCGCCCCCTGGAGGCTGACTGTGACGCTGCGCAGCTCACATCCCAGCAGTTCCTCCACCTCGGCGCGCGGCAGGCTGAGGGCTTCGGCCAGCTGGCCGATGGAGGGGGCTTGGCCATGGGCTTGGAGGTGGCGCGCTTTGGCCGCCCGCAGGCGGGTGAGCTTTTCGTTCACGTTCACAGGGATCCGGATGGTGCGGCTCTGGGTGGAGAGGGCCCGATTGAGACCCTGGCGGATCCACCAGTAGGCATAGGTGCTGAAGCGATGCCCACGGGTGGGGTCGTATTTCTCAACGGCCCGGGTGAGGCCGATGGTGCCTTCTTGAATCAGATCCAGCAGATCAAGGCCCTTGCCCTGGTAGCGCTTGGCGAGGTTGACCACCAGGCGGAGATTGGCGGTGATCATCTGGCGCTTGGCCCGTTCGCCCGTCCGCAGGGTGCGGCGTTCGAGATCGCTGTAGTCGCAGGCGGGACCGCTGCCCCCGGCAGTGGAGCAGCGCTCCTGCAGGACCACCATGGCCTGAACCTTGCGACCGAGAGTGAGCTCCTGCTCGGGGGTCAGCAGCTGATGGCGACCGATCTCTCCAAGGAATGCGCTAAGGGAGCTCGCCATCGTCGAATCAGGAGACTCTTTTGAAACTAGAGAAATTTGGCTCCTTTTCGAGAACCAGCAGAAAGGCTTCAGTGTTCCTGATTGCTCCTGATTTCAACCTTTCTTCCAACTCATCCCCGCCAGGCCTGAGCCGGCGGCAGGCCATCGATGGGAAAGGGGTGGCAGCCGCCGTGGCCGGGGCCCGCACGGCTTGGGTGGTGGCGGCGGAACAAAGCCGCCGCGAGCGACCAACGGCGTTGCGTCCCGGCCTTCCCGAAGGGGCGAGCGGGCTGGGGGGAGTTGTTGAGCCAGGAACGCCGGCAGCAAGAGTGCCGCCGTCGACCCACAGCCATGGCGTGACCATCGGTCCACATCCGATGGTGTGAGCCAGCCGACCTCAGCCAGCGGCGCCAGCGGCGAGCGAACAGACGCCTCCGCTAGGGTTCCGGCCGCTTGATACACCCCTTCATGCCCGGCTTCGCGCTGCTCCCTGCCCAGATCCTGCCGAATGCGGCGGTGGCCTACGTGCACTACCTCAGCTTCATGCTCTGTTTTGCGGCGCTTGTGTTGGAGCGCTGGCTGATTCGTCCCAACCCCGACCGCAAGATCGCCACGGCGATGGTGATCACGGATATCGTGTACGGCATTGCGGCCCTGGGGTTGTTGGTGAGTGGCATCCTCAGGGTTCTCTACTTCGGCCAAGGCAGCACTTTTTATACCGAAAACCCATTGTTCTGGTGGAAGGTTGGGCTTTACCTCGCCGTCGGCGCCCTGTCTCTGTACCCCACAGTCACTTATATCCTTTGGGCTCTGCCCCTGCGGCGCGGTGAAACCCCCGTCGTCAGCGAAGCACTGGCCACGCGGTTGTCTTGGATCTTGAACGTTGAGCTGCTGGGCTTTGCCTCGATCCCCTTCATGGCCACGTTGATGGCCCGAGGTGTCGGACTGGCATCTTGATGGCCATCAGGGCGTTTTTGCTGGTGCTGGCATGGCACGGTTTGGCGTGGTTGGGGCCGCCCTGGCTCGTCGACCCGCGCGGCTCCGCCCAAGCCCAAGCCCAAGCCCAAGGGGTTCAGCCATCCACCCCAGCTGAGCCGCGCAGGAGGCTTCTGCCAGATGTTGGCGCTCAGGCGGCCACGGCCTTCAGCTGCGCCATGCCCATCCGCACTGAGCCGCTCCCCAGTGCGCTGGTCCCCAGTCAGCTGTTGACCCGAGAGCCACTTCGGCTTCCGTCTGGTGTCAGCCAGCCACCAACGAACCCCGGGGCCAGCACGTTGCCATCCAGCAACCCATCCTTAGGGGAGCGGTCCCCCACCAGCCTCCGAACCGCCCCGGAGCCCGCGCTGGCTCCCATGGCCCAGCCAGCTGTGCCCCCACTAGCTGTGCCTCAACCAGGGGTGCCCCAACCAGGGGTGCCCCAACCAGGGGTGCCCGATCCAGCCGTGCCCCTGCCGCCGGACTACCGCCTGCGGCTGCGGCCGACCGCCCTAGGCTGGCCGATCCTCAAGCGCTGGTGCGTGTGGGTGGAGCCGGCCCCGGCTGGCCAACCGGCGGACCGCTGGCAGCAGCGGTGGAGCGAGGCCGTGGATCAGGCGCTGGGGCACTGGGCCGACCTACTGCCGCTGCAACGGGTGGAGAGGCCCGAGGCGGCCCAGATCCTGCTGCTGCGCCGACGTCCAGCCCGCCAGCTTGATGCCGATGGTCGGCTGAGGGCGAGCCACGGACGGGCGCTGCTGAGCCTGCGGCAGGTGGACCGGGGCCAGGGGCTAAATCTGGAGCCGTTGGTGCACGTTGTTCTGAGCCCAGGTCAGCGGGCGGAGGCGCTGCAGGCCACGGCACTGCATGAGCTTGGCCATGGCCTGGGGCTCTGGGGGCATAGCGAATCCAGCCATGACGTGATGGCTGCCAGGCCCGGCCCCAAGCCGATCCTGCGGCTGAGCGAGCGGGATCGAGCCACGCTGGCCTGGCTCTACAGCCAGTCCACCCGATTCGGCCAGCCGCTCTCCCTAGGGAAAGCGGGCCAAATGTTGGTGGATCAACCCTTGCAGGCCTCAGGCGAAGAGATCAAGAGGTAGCGGTCCCCAAGTTTCCGAGCCTATTGCCGTCAGCGCCTCTTGGCCCGTGATCAACAAGCCCACGCCAAGTCCAGCTTCGGCGCGGATCTGAAAGAGCCCCGTGCGTTGGTTGCCTTTCAGAAACACAGGCAGCGCAGGGGATGGGGAGTGAGCCAACGCTGAATCCTGCGGATCGGGGAAGGCTGGATCTGGGACCATGGCCTGGGGATCGGGGGCCGTTGCATCCCTTTGCGCCTGCGATGGCGTTTGCGCTTCTTGTGACGTTGCTCTCTGGGCGAGGAGCGCTGGGGGAGCGTTCTGGTCGGGGTGTAACCCTTGCCAGCCGAGTGCGGTCTCAACCTGGCGCAAGACGCTGATGGCTGTCTCGACATCCGAGGCCATCACACCCAGGGTGAACCAGCTATAGGGGGCGATGGCCTGTTCGAGTTCCTGGCGTAGCTGTAGGCGCTGAGACGCGTGCAATTGGGGAGCGGAGCGCAGGCCCCGCAGATCTGCGAGCGAAATGGTTTGAGAACCTGTCGTTGTGAACGCAACCTGGGGAGGGATCCCTCCGTCCGGGCCTGTGGCTGGGGGGTCGGCGTTCACGGTCATGAGGGGGAACATCTCTGCAGTTTGAATCGCGACTGTCAACCTCTCAGCATGCTGCCGGCAAACGCGGCAGAATTCTTAGCCAGCGGCGGCTGGGAAGCGGGCCAGAGATGGGCGGGTTGGGGCCTGGTGCCTCAGGGCGAATTCCAAACAAAACGGGAAGATGCTGCATAGTTCCAGATGAAAACAACGATGATTCCTGCTAATTGAGCCCAGAACGGATTGGGATTGATGCGGGCATAGAAGGTTGTGGCGATGCCAACATTGGCCAGCACGGGCAGTGAAGCGACGAGCAGGAAACGAGCCAGCCCCTTCGCCAAAGCCAAGCCTCGCTGACGTTGAAAGCGGAAGGTCAGGGCATTGTTGATCAGGTAATTGGATGTTGCTGCGACGAGCGCAGCGGGAAAGACTGACTGGGCGAAAGGAAAGAAGGCAAGCGCCCTGAGCAGGTAGGAAATTGACAGTTGCACCAACACACCCGAAGCGCCAACTAAGGCGAAGCTGATCATGCGTCTCGGGATCAGCCGAAACGCGAGAGTATGCAGCACAGAAACGCCGAAGTCCCAGACGATCGCAAAATCGAGCTTGGAGTCTCCCGACTGGCGGGGCTTGAAGTTCAAAGGGATTTCCAGCGTCGTTAAGCGGCCCTGGCTAACAGCCAAAAGCTCGTAGAGAAACTTGAATCCGTTCACATCAACCGCTCGGACATCGTTGAGGACAGTGTCAAGGCGAAGCACAAAGAAGCCGCTCATATAATCACTCAATTGACGGTAGACTGGCAGTGTTCGGCTGGCAAGGCGGTTGGCCAGGCTCGAACCTCGCTGCCTGGACCCACACAGACCCAGAATGCTGGCCTGTTTGTGGAAGCGACTGCCGACGACCAAATCAACCCCGCTTTCCAGCAAGAGGTCGAGAGCGCGCACGACGGCCTCTGGTTCATGTTGGCCGTCGCAATCCATCACGGCGACGAAGTCACCCGTTGCAGCAAGAATACCTTCCTTGATCGCACTGGATAGGCCGGCCCTCCCAACGCGACGAATCAAACGGATTTCCGGATACTGGTGCGCCAGACGACGCACTTCATCAGCAGTGCCGTCAGCGGAGTCATCATCGACGAATAAGATTTCCAGCCTCAATGTTTTTCTTAGTGCCAGCAAAGCCTTGGCAATGGGAGCAGCATTAGAGCGCTCATTAAATGTCGGCAAAACAATCGATAGACGAAGATTATGCCGGCTACTGTAGAACTTACCAGCCACCGATTCAAGTGTGGCTGGTTGACGATAAGTCACTGAAGTTTGGGACAGATTCAAAACTTATCAATCTCTATTTGATGTACTCCTTTAAGACTCCGTTGCGGTTGGGGTGCCTCAGTTTGCGCAGAGCTTTGGCCTCGATTTGACGGATCCGCTCTCGTGTCACATCGAAGATCTGCCCGATCTCCTCAAGTGTTTTCATCCGTCCATCATCGAGCCCGTAGCGCAATCGCAACACGTCGCGCTCGCGCGGGCTGAGGGTTGCCAAGACTCCTTCGAGATCCTCACGTAACAGATTTTTGGCAACATCCTGTTCGGGGTTTTCGATGTCTGCCTCGATAAAGTCGCCCAGACGTGAGTCTTCCTCTTTGCCGATGGGAGTTTCTAGGGAGATGGGCAACTGAGCAGATTTAGCAATAAAACGAAGCTTTTCAATGGTCATTTCCATGCTTTCAGCGATTTCCTCTTCAGTAGGCTTCCGCCCAAATTCTTGGCTCAACGTCTTTGTTGTTTTTTTAATGCGAGAAATTGTTTCATAGAGGTGCACAGGCAGGCGAATTGTACGGCTCTGATCCGCGATTGCACGGGTGATGGCCTGCCGGATCCACCAGGTTGCGTAGGTGGAAAACTTATAACCTTTTTCGTGGTCAAACTTCTCTGCCGCACGGATCAGGCCAAGACTGCCTTCTTGGATAAGATCCTGGAAGGAAAGGCCACGATTCATATACTTCTTGGCGATCGAGACGACCAGCCTCAGGTTGGATTGAACCATTTTTTCTTTGGCTCTTCGCCCTAGCATCAAGCGACGCCTAAATTTAGTCAGCGGCATATCAAACAATGCTGCCCACTCTTTTGAATCAGGAAAGTGGCCTTTATCGAGTTCAAACTCAGCCGCTTTTTCTTCCAGTTCAAGCAGGTCAGCAATTTTGCGAGCGAGCTCAATCTCCTCGTCGGGCCGCAGCAGCCGAATTCGACCTATTTCCTGAAGGTAAACACGGATCGAATCTTCTGTGTAGACGCCCTTCGGCCCAACTTTGATGCTGGAGAGCGCCTTGGCCGCTTTGGAATCCTTCGTGGAGTCAGCCTCGGCACCGCCGCCGTCCTCCTCCTCGGCAGCCGGCAGCTCGAAAGCGATTTCCAGATCCGTTTCGGCAAGCAGAGCATCAGCCTCAGCCTCAAGGTCGGCTGGCGAAGCGGGTTGACTAACCGCCGTGCTGCTCACTGGTTTAGGGGCTGCGCTGCGCTTGCTCTTGCTCTTGGGCTTGGGCTTGGCCTTTGCGGCCTTCGGCTGCAGCTGTGTCTCGGAGGGGTCCTGAAGCGTGGCCTCCCCTGTTTTGGGGGCACGGCGCTTCGCGGTAGCCGTCCGTTTCACCGCCAGAACCTCGCCGCTGGCGCTGACCGTGGCGACGATCTCAGGCTGAACGCCTTGGGCTTTGGCGACAACGGGAGTCATGGGACTGGGCAAGGGAATGGGTGGAAATGGCTGGGATGAGGCTCGAGGGTGTAAGCTCCCTCACATTCTCGGCAACAAAAGCTGTAGATCGGCACTACATTCGGGAGCCCTTGCAGCCCCACTGGTCAGTGGGAGGTGCAAACCAGGCCCCGGTTGGCCGATGAGGGCTGAGGGAGCAAGAAGACCCTCAGGCGGTTTTGGTTTTGGTGCCCGCATGAACGATTGGTGTTGCTGCATCAAGCCTGGGACGCGTTGACCAGGAAGCGAATGTCTCAAGGAGCAGCGATCAGATCCACAAGAGGCGACCGCCGCGACGGATCAACTGTCCGGGGTCCAGGCGGGGTCACAAGTGAGGGCGCTGGAGGGCAGTGGACGCTGTCGCAAGGATGGTGACCTCAAAATAGATCCGGCCTTGGGCCAGGGCAGTGTTGTCGGGGTGGTCGCAGATCGGAGGGTTCGGAGGGCCGCACACGCTTCGGATCTTCCCTTTGGGCGGAACCCTGCCAGGTTCCGGCAGCAGCTGAATCGCTGCTCAACAACGACATTCTAGGAATGGTCAGTGGCAAATGCAAGATTGGTGGAGGCTTTCGAGGAAGCGAATTCGGGAGAGGCGGGGCTGCCGCCGCCCGTGCCGCCTGCCTCCGCCTGGCTTGATGTCTGGGTCGAAGCCGGACGGGAAGGACAGGTGTTCACGTATGCCGCCCCGGCAGACGCTCGGATCCGGACTGGTGATCTCGTTCAGGTGCGCCTCAAGGGGCGCTGCCATGCCGGCCTGGTGGTTGCGATTCTTGATGCGCTGCCCGCCCACTTGCGCACCATCACCATTCTGCCGATCGAGCGCTTGATCCAGCCCGCTGCGGTGGATCCCCACTGGCAGGGCTTGATCGACGAGGTGGCCGAGACATACCACACCAGCCGCTTTCGCACGCTCAAGGCCGCCCTGCCCGCGGGTTGGCTGGGGGGGCGCCCCGCGTCGGTGGGCCAGGGCGCAGGGCAGCGACTCCTCATGGTGGAGCGCTCGGACAAGGTGTTGGACGCCTCCGCCACGTCCGCCGAACGGCTGCTGCTCAGCACCCTGGAGAGCCACGGTGGCGTGATGACCCAGCGGGAACTGCTGGCGACCCCCGGAGTGGGTCTCGGCAGCCTGCGCAAGCTTGAGCAACGCGGCCTGCTGCTGCGGCATCAGCTGGGGCGGCATCAGCTGGGGCGCACGCCAAGCGCTCCAGCTTCTGAGCTCCAGGAGCCCCAGAAGCCGGCAACCGAACCCCATCAGCTCAATGCGGCGCAAGCGGCCGCCTTGGAAGCCATCCGTGGCGCCGCGCCGGGCCAAGCCCTGTTGCTGTGGGGCGTCACCGGAGCCGGGAAGACCGAGGTGTACCTGCGGGCGGCGACCGAGGAGCTCAACGCTGGTCGCAGTGTGCTGATGCTGACCCCAGAGATCGGTCTGATCCCCCAGCTGATCGATCGTTGCCGGGCTCGTTTTGGCGAGCGGGTGATCGAGTTTCACAGCGGCCTCAAGCCTGGCGATCGGCTGAACGCCTGGCGCGCCTGTCTGCGCTCCGCCGAGCTGGGGGAACCCCGCCTCGCCGTGGGAACCCGATCGGCGATCTTCCTACCGCTGCGGCAACTGGGGCTGATCGTGCTCGATGAGGAGCACGACAGTTCTTACAAGCAGGAAAGCCCCATGCCCTGCTATCACGCCGGGGTGGTGGCCCGCTTGCGGGCCCGGCGCGAGGGAGCCCGCTTGCTGCTCGGCAGCGCCACCCCCTCCTTGGAGACCTGGCTGGCCTGCCAGCACGACACCACCCTGCTGCGCCTGCCGGAACGGGTTGGCCGTCACCCGCCGCCGCCGGTGCGCGTGGTGGATCTGCGCCAGGAGCTGAGCGATGGCCATCGCCGTTTGATCAGTCGCGCCCTGATGGCTCGCCTCGCCCAACTACGGGACCGGGGCGAACAGGCGGTGGTGCTGGTGCCTCGCCGCGGATACCGCACCTTTTTGAGCTGCCGCAGCTGCGGCAACGTCTTGCAGTGCCCCCATTGCGACGTGGCCCTTACGGTGCATCGCCGCGGCGATGGCCTGGAATGGCTGCGCTGTCACTGGTGCGACCACCGGCAGGAGATCGCCCGTCGCTGCGGCAACTGCTCATCCACCGCCTTCCGCCCCTTTGGCGCCGGCACCCAGCGGGTGACCGAACAGCTCGGAAGCGAGCTGAGCGAACTGCGCTTGTTGCGGTTCGACGCGGACACCACCCGAGGTCGCGATGGTCACCGCCGGCTGCTTGAACGCTTCGCCGCCGGAGAAGCGGATGTGATGGTGGGCACACAGATGCTGGCCAAAGGGATGGATTTGCCCCGCGTCACCCTGGCGGCGGTGCTGGCCGCCGACGGCCTGCTGCATCGCCCCGATCTGCGCTCCGGTGAGTCCTGCCTGCAGCTGCTGCTGCAGCTGGCCGGCCGGGCCGGTCGTGGCGAACGGCCGGGTGAAGTGTTGGTGCAGACCTATAGCCCAGACCATCCGGTGATCCGGCATCTGGTCGATGGGCGCTACGAACGATTCCTGGAGGCCGAACTGCGCTTGCGACGGGAGTCGGGCCAGGTCCCGTTTCGGCGCGCCTGCCTGCTGCGCCTCGCCGGCCCTTCCGCCAGCGGTACCGCGACCGCGGCGACGCTGCTCGCGGAACACCTGCGCGAGGCTGTGGAACAAGCGGGTTGGGCCTTGGTGGGCCCCGCACCGGCGCCGATCGCCCGGGTGGCCGGCCGCAGCCGTTGGCAACTGTTGCTGCACGGCCCGTGCTCGGCGGCTGGAGCGCCCACCCCGTTGCCGTTACCGGAGGAGGCCCAGTTGCAGGCGCTCCTGCCGCGGGAGGTCAGCCTCAGCATCGATCCCGACCCCTTGACCCTCTGAAGCGGCTGGCAGCAGGGGCTTGGGGTTGGACCGGCAGTGTTCAAGCCGGTAGCTCGGGAAAACCGAATCCAAGCCGTTGTCGGATCCGCTGCAGCCCCAGGGAGATCGCCAGCACCAAGGGGATCAGCAGGCTGCCCAGTCCCAGGGGGCTCCAGCGCCAGCAGCGCAGTTCCAGCCGGTTGCTCTCTCCCACCCGCAGCGGCCAAACCAGGGAGCGTCCCCGCGGGACCACGGCCATCGGGCTGGACCGTCGCACGGCTCCAGCACGCAGCGGTTCCAGGGTCAGGCTGACCTTGACGCGATCCAGATCGGCCAGCGGCCGCAGATCGATCTCCAACCCCAGACTCTGGCTGACGCCAAGCAGCCAGTTGCGCTCCCGCCAGCGGACCTGCGGGGCAGGGAGGGGGCGACCGCTGAGATCACCGGCCACACGGACGCTCGCCACCAGTGAATCGAGCACCTGCTGGGCTGGCAACAAGGGCGTGCTGAGCCGTTGCTGGCCGCCGCCGCCCTTGGCGGCAAATCCCTGGGCCGCGAGCGCCTCAGCGAAGCGCCGCTGCCATGGCGTGGCCGCACCGCTGTCGCTGATGAGCTGGTGTTCGAGCTGCAAGCGGCCGGGTCCCGCGAAGCGCAGATCGCTGCGCACCTCCATGCAGCCCGAGAGCAGGGCCGCCAGCAGGAGGGTGAGCACGAGTCCCAGGCTGAGCAAGGCGAAGCCCACGGGAGCCTTGGTTTCGCCCACGGGCGGTGGCGGCGGTGGCGGGGGCTTGCGGCGTGATCGGCGGCCCTCTGCTCGGAATTCCTCCAGGGTCCGTCCCTGGGTCAGATCGGGCATGGTGAGCGACCACTCCCGGGGGCGTTGCAGCGCTGGCGCCTCAAGCACCTGCAGGAGATCACGGGCCTGAGCCCGCAGGGTCGGGTCCGGGCAACGGTTCAACTCGCGGCAGTAGTCGGCCGCCAACTCTGGGCGTCCCTGTCCCATCAGGGCCGTGGCCAGCAGCAATCGAATCGTGGCGCCCGTTGGGCTGGTCGCCGGACAACGCTCCAGAAGGGGGTCAAGGCAGCGCACAACCCGGGCGTATTCGCCACGCTCCAGGGCCTGCTTCGCCGCCCGTAGCTCCCCCTCCTCCATCAACGCTTCAGGCGGTCTGCAACTGGCTTGTGGCGCCAATCACCATTGTGCCGGTGCCGGCGTTGGTGAACAGCTCCAGCAACAGGGAATGGGGCACCCGGCCATCGATGATGTGGGCTGCTCCCACGCCCTGGGCCAGGGCACGGATGCAGCATTCGGTTTTGGGGGTCATGCCCCCGTCGACGATCCCCTCGGCGATCAGTTGACGCGCCTGGTTGAGGCTGAGCTGGCGGATCAGGGAACTGGGGTCGTGACGATCTCGCAGGATGCCGGCCGTATCGGTGAGCAGCACCAGCTTCTCGGCCTGCATCGCGGCCGCCAGCTCACCAGCCACGGTGTCGGCGTTGATGTTGTGGGCACGCCCCTCCCCATCCGGGGCCACGCTGGAGATCACCGGCATGTAGCCCGCCGCCAGCAGGGGCTCCAGCACGCCCGGATCGACGCTGGCCACCTCCCCCACCAAACCGTGGGATCCGTCTCCCAGGCTGCGGGCCTTGATCAGGCCGCCGTCGCTGCCGCAAAGGCCCACCGCCAGGCCCCGCACCCCGAGGGTGCGGCGATCGCGCACCCGATGCAAGCCATTGACGATCTGCTTGTTGACGCGACCGACAAGAACCATTTCGACCACATCCATCGTGGCGGCGTCGGTCACGCGCAGGCCATCGCGGAAATTGGGTTCGATCTGCAGGCGCATCAGCCATTGATTGATCTCGGGCCCACCGCCATGCACGATCACCAACTGCACGCCCACACTGGCCAGCAGCGCCAGATCGCGGAACACGGCTTCACGCAGGTCCTCCTGCGCCATGGCCGCGCCGCCGTATTTCACCACGACCCTGCGGCCGACGAAGCGCTGAATGTAGGGAAGCGCCTCGCTCAGAACCGAGACCCGCAGGCTGTCAGCCTGGCTGACGTGGGGATCGCGGAGGCTGGTGGAGGTCATGGCAAGGCGGCAGGTTCTGGTTCAGGCCGGGAGATAGAAACGAGGCTCGGAGCCGTCAGGCAGCCTTGCCCGCCCCTGTGGATTCCAGCGGCTGGCTCGCCGCGGCCGGCAGCAGTCGCAGGTTGAGGCGACCGGCCCTGGGCTGATCGAGTTCGGCCTTCAGGCCGGTGCCGAAGAACCGTCCCAGCCGTTCCTGCCGTTCGAACCAGCGAGCGGCAGGAACGCCATGGAGTTCGAACTCCAGGCGTAACCCATAGCCCTCGGGCAGGGACAGCTCCTCGACACTAAGCAACTGGGGTGGATTATCGTCATTCCAGAGCTTCAGGGACTCCAGAGAGCTTTCCAGGTGGGCCTTTTGGCCGTAGCGCCAGCGGCTCACATCGGCGAGCAAGCGCCGCAGGGGTTCACTACTGGGCTGGTCGCGCAGCTCCCGCAGTTGCCCGGGGGGGATCACCCGGGCCGCGGGCGGCAGCTCCGATGACTTCAGGGCAAGCCCGGCGATCAGGATCGGCAATCCATAAAAAATGGTGGGCAAGCTCAAGTTGGCGTCATCGCGCAGATAAGCGAGGCTGCCGACAACGGTGAGGGCAGTTCCGGCCAGGGTCACCCAGGTGCCCGGGGAGCGCAGAGCTGAGGGTGGGGAAGGTTGCATCGGTCCATCCTCCCGCAGCGGCGGGCAAGATGGCCCCAATCCGATCGGCTGGCTAGATGACCACTCCCGACTCCTTGCAACCGCCGCCGCAGCCGAGCACCACGGAGCTCTTGGAACAGCTGCGGCAGGACAGGCTCTGGCTTTTGCGCCAGCTGGATGCTGGCCACTGGCCGCAATGGCGCCTCGATCTGGCCGCCCTGGAGCGGGAGATGGGCCAGATGCTCGAACTGGCGGCGGATCGCCTCGGCTGAACGCGCTGGCGTGGGGCCGTGGCTCAGCTCAACGGGCGCGATGGGGCCCATGCCCGCCCAAGCGCCTGCTCCCAGCGGTTGTTTGGGGACAAGCCGACCACACAGCGCCCGCGGCGACTGGAGCTTCGGTTGATCCCGCCGAGATTTGGGGCGACGACGAACCCAGATGGCGGTCGCTGGCAGCCGAGGTAGACCCTCGGGGGATTCGTGATCGGCAGGCTTTGCGTCAGCTCCAGGGGTGCGGCTCTGCCCCGCAGGTGCCCAGGTCACAGACGGCGAAGGCCTCCCTAGGAGTGCCGCAACTGCGGCGCCGCCCAGAATGGAGTGGCCGCTCAGAATGGAATGTCGTCATCGTCGGGGCCTTCCCGCGGCACCAGGGGGGAGGGATCCCAGATCGG
>JBIIIX010000066.1:0-12348 GCA_044234415.1 Cyanobium sp. | reverse complement strand
GCTGCTGGGTGCCTTGGGAGAAGGGCCAGGAGGGGGCTGAAGCCGGGGCCAGCTCGGGGCCTGCTGGCTGGGCCGGCGGCTGCGGGGCGACGCTTGGGGAGACCCTTGAACCGAAGCGGGAGGGTCACCGTTCGGCAAGCCCCGCAAAGGGCTAACAAACAGGTGCCGCCGCGATTGCAGCGCGTCCTGCGCAGCGGATCGCCAAGACGCTCCCCAGAACGGCTCATCACCCCGCCAGAGTGGCTCCTTGATCCCACCTGTGGCGCCATTGCGGGGCGCAGGCACCGAAACCCGGCCAGGCAGACGCGCCACTCAGGAGCCACTGACAGAAGCCACTGAATAATCTCCATCTTGGCGGTTCTCCCTGGCGAAACCGATTGCACCGCAGGCCTCCCATGCTTTTGGGCCGGGGTTGTCCAGAGATTGCCTATCTCGCAGCACTGCCTCGCAGCACTGCCTCGCGGTACTGAAGGGCAACACAGGGTCGCCATACAGGGTCTTGGCCCCAACCCTCAGCACGGAGTCACGAAGCCGAGCTCCCCATCGCCCAGCCGCCTCCACCCTCTCCCTCAAGGTCCCTCGCCGTCGCCCGATGTCCAGCCCCAGCACCGCCCCCCCCGATCCGGCAACCGCGGTCGATCCGGGACAAGCCGCCACTCCGCCACAAGCGCCGCCGCCGCCCGTGCAGGTGATCGCCATGCACGGTTGGGGCGGAGACAGCCGCGGCTGGGGCCCCTGGCGCCAGGCCACGGCCGCCCTGGGCTGGAGCTGGAGTTGCGGCGAGCGGGGTTACGGCCGGCTGGAGCCGCGGCAGCCTGGCTGGCAGCCCCAGGGGCGGCGCGTGCTGCTCGGCCATTCGATGGGGCCCCATCTGGTGCCGCCGCAGCTGTGGGCCCAGGCGGAGCTGGTGGTGCTGCTGGCCAGCTTCAGCCGCTTCGTGCCGGCGGGGCCGGCGGGCCGCCGGCTGGAGACCGCCCTGCGCGGCATGGGGCAACGCCTCGAACCCCTTGAGCCGTTGGAGCCGGAGGAGAGCCAGGCCCTGCGGGCCCAGGAGTTGTTGCGGGAGTTCCTGGTGGAGGCCGCCGCTCCGGCCCCGAGCGAGCGGCTGCCGGCGGGTCCAGCGGAAACGCCGATCGCGGCGGCGGGCCGGGAGCTGCTGCGCCACGACCTGGAGCGGCTGGCATCCTGCCTGGATCTACCCGACGGCTTCCCCGAGCGGCGGCCGGTGCTGCTCGTGGAGGCGGGAGCCGACCGCATCGTGGCCCCAGAGGCCCGGGAGCTGTTGCGCCAACGCCTACCCGACGCGTCGCGGCTCGTGCTGCCCGAGGCGGGCCATGCGTTGCTCGATCCGGCGTTGATTCCGGCTGTGCTGGACTGGATCCAAGGCCAGGTGCCGCCATGAGCGTCCGAGCCGGGGCACAGCTGAGCGGTCGCCGCTCCGCCAACCTCCGATCCGCCACTCCCAGCCCGGCGACGGCGCCCACCGTCCAGCCCCGCGCCATCTCTGCGGCTGGTCCGGCTTCTCTGGCGCCGGCTGCTCTGGAGACGGCTGCACTGGATACGATTGTTGCCGCCTCCTCGCAGACAGCTGCGGCCTTGCTTCACGCCGAAGCGCCGTCGGCAGGGCAGGTCCGATGCGCGGGTGCGTTCTTCGCCGCCCCCATCCCTTCCGCCGGGCCTGCCCCCGGCAGCGGCGAGATCTTCACCTCCCTGGTGCGCGAGCGCTTCGGCCGCCGCGCCTCGCGCTACGCCGAACTGGCCCGGCTGCAGCGGGGGGTGGCCTGGCGGTTGGCCCATCTCTGCCGCGACCTGCCGCTGTTGCCGGGCCCCTGCGCGGACCTGGGCGCCGGCACCGGCCTGCTCAGCCAGGCGTTGAGGCAACAGCGGCCAAACCTGAGGATTCGCCAGCTGGATCTCTGCCCGGAGTTGCTGGCCCGCAACCCCCTGGCCGAGAACGGCGACGGGGCGCTGGTCTGGGACCTGAACCGCGGCCTACCGCCCGGGCTCACGCCCGCCGCCCTGCTGGCCTCAAGCTTTGCCTTGCAATGGCTAGACGATCCGGCCGTGGCGCTGGAGCAGTGGTGCGCCCAGCTGTCACCAGGGGGTTGGCTGGCGCTGGCCGTCCCCACAGCCGGCAGTCTCAGGGGCTGGCGCCAGGCGGCCCAGGCCGCCGCTGTACCTTGCACGGCCCTGCCGCTGCCGTCGGCGCGGCGGCTGATCGCGGTGGCGACGGCGGGCCTGGAGCTGCGCCGCTGCCACACCTTGCGCTTCACCTCCAGCGCCCTGGACGGCCGCCAGGCCCTCGGCCGCATCGGCGCGCTGGGGGCGGGCGCCAGCCGGGCGCCGCGGCTGCGGCCCGCCCAGCTGCGGCGGCTGCTGGACCACTGGCCCCAGCGACCGGCCTGGTGCTGGGAGGTGCTGCTGCTGCTGGGGAGGCGCCGATGAGCCTGCGGCTCGTGATCGCCGGCACCGATACGGATGTGGGCAAAACCGTGGTCAGCGCGTTGGTGACCCTGGGGTTGGGGGCCCGCTACTGGAAGCCCGTGCAATGCGGCCTCGATGCCGAGACTGGCGAGGGTGACCGGGAGCGGGTGGGGCGGATGGCGGAGCTGGCGCCGGAGCGGCTGCTGCCGGAGGCCTATCGCCTCCAGGCGCCGGTGTCTCCCCACTGGGCGGCGGAGCGGGAGGGGTTGAGCATTGAGGACCAGCGCCTGGAGCTGCCGCCCGGCGGCGGGCCGCTGGTGGTGGAGACGGCCGGGGGCCTGCTGGTGCCGCTGCGCCGCGACCGCTTGCAGATCGACCAAATGGTGACCTGGGGGTTGCCAGTGCTGTTGGTGGCTCGCAGCGGCCTGGGCACGTTGAATCACACGCTGTTGTCGTTGGAGGCGCTGGCCAGCCGCGGCCTGCGGGTGCTGGGTCTGGTGCTGAATGGCCCGCCCCATCCCGACAACCCCCGCACGCTGGAGCAGCTGGGCGGGGTGCCGCTGCTGGCCCAGCTGCCCCCGCTGGCGGAGCTCAACAGCGAGGCCCTGCGGCGCCAATGGCAGGCCAGCGCCCTGGCCCCTAGGTTGCTCGGACCTGATGGAACCGATGCGCAAGCGTGATGGAGTGGTGAGCGTGGTGGTGCTGTTGCTCTGCGGCGGCCTGTTGGTGTTGTTCACGGACATCGAGTTGAAGTTCGTGCATTGGGTCAACTGCGGCCCGATTGGCGGTGCGGGGGAACGCCACTCCGCGGAATGCCGCTGACCCGGAGCCCGATCGGAGCGACAGTGGCTGGGCCCAGCAGCGCTATGGCCCCCTGGGTTTGGGCCCGCAAGCCCTCAGCTCAGCGGCTGGGCGCTCTGGGGACACAAGCCGGTGAGCAAAGCCCTGTTTGGCTTGGCGATCAGCTTTGTTCGGGCATCCCCTTTACTTGTCCATACGCTTTTGCTTGGGCATACGTCTTTGCTTGTCCATACGTCTTTACTGGGCCATCGCCTACGAATAGCCCTGCCGCAAAGGAGCCTGGATCCGCCGTCAGCAACGGCCTGAGGGCGGCGGTTGATCGGCCTGGGGCTTCCCAGCTGGCAGCTCCTCTGAGGCGTTGGTGAACCTGGCCGGAGCGGGGATTGGGGCCTGGCCACGAAGAGCCTGTCGACCATCGCCCCATTCACCTTGAAGCCGTTGTGTAGAGGGCTTCGATCCACACCACCATCCGGCAGGGGTTCTCGGGAGGATCAAGCCAATGGAGCTTCAGCCAGCACGCAGAACGTTGCCGCACGCGGGGCGGCCAGGCGCAAAGCGCGGGAGGGAGCTGACGTGTGCATTCCCGCAACGCAACCGCCTTGGCAGAGGCACGATGATTATGCGTCGGTGCGGGAACGACCTTGCCGGCTAAGGGCGGCGGGCTCCTGGCTGGCCAGCAACAGCGTGGGGCGTGGGGGCGGAGTGCCGCTCGCCTGAAGAGAAGCTGAACCCCGCCACCCCGGGCAGGGTTGTGCGCTAGGACCGGCGTGCCCCAGATGACGGATGCCATGGCCGCTGACAAGGCTGCCGACATGGCTGCCGTCCTCTCACCCCGCCCATGGCGATGAAGCAACAATCCTCGTCGCGTGCCTCCCTGTCGCAATCCCGCCCCGGGGTCGCCACAACCCTGGCGCCCCTGGCGCGGTTCTGGCAGCGCGGCCGGGAGGTCCTGAACCGCGACCGGCTTGGCCCGCGCCACCGCCCATCCGGGATCCGTGGCGGCCTGCTGGCCGCCGTCCTGGCGACTGGCGGCGGCACGGCGACCCTGCTGCCCCCCAGCGGCGCCCTGGCCCAACAGCTGGCGCCGAACTGCCCCTTGCCGCAGGAGATCGCCGCCACCTTTGCCAATGCCACCTGCACCAAAAGCACCTTGCCGGCGGCGCAGACCTTCTATCGCTACTTCCACTCACCGCAGAACCGCTACGGGCGCTACCTGACAACCGATCGCTTCAGCACCAATGTCGACGTGATCCGCAAGCTGGCCCTGAACCAGTCCTGGGGCAACCGCGCCGAGCGGGAGCTCTCGGTCACCCTGCCGGCCGGCACCGTGGTGTTCCAGGGTGTGGTTGGACCACAGACCCCGAGCTCCTGTTACCCCGGCGGCGCCCAGCAAACCTTCATCGAGAACTCCAAGGATCCCGCCATTGTGTGGACCGATGGTCCGGCGCTGACCTTGCTGCCATTCGTATGTAGCCAACCCTGACGTGATCCCAACCTTCCCCATGGCTTCCTCCCTCCACGATCTTCTCCCCCTCATCGACGGCGCCCTGGATGTGGCCGATCGCCATCGCCAGGGCGCCGAAGCCGACCGGGTGACCCAGCTGATCGGGGTGCTGCGGGGCCTGCGCTCCCAGGTGCAAGCGGGCACACTGGAACCGAGCGTTGGGGGCGCCAGCTTGGGCCTCAGCCGTGGCGTCGCCGACTGGGTGGGGCAGCTCGATTCACCGCTGCTCAAGGCCGTGGCCGCGATCGAGACCCGTTATCAGCAGCTGGGCCAGGGTTGAGCCAAACCGGGCGGCCGCCTCCCCTCCTGGCCGCCCACCTTGCGTCGCCTCCCAGCCATGGCCTGGCATCCCCATCTCTGGCATCCCTTCACCCAGGTCGCGACTGCCGCGCCGCCGTTGCGGGTGGTGGCCGCCGAGGGAGCTTGGCTGCGACTTGCTGACGGCCGCCGCCTGATCGATGGCATCAGCAGCTGGTGGGTGACCCTGCATGGCCACGCCGAGCCGAGCATCGCCGCCGCCATCGCCGCCCAGGCCCGCACCTTGGAGCAGGTGGGCTTCTCCGATTTCAGCCACCCGCCGGCCGAGCAGCTGGGGGATCGGCTCAGCGCCCTCAGCGGGCTGGAGCGGTTGTTCTTCTCCGACAACGGCTCCACCGCCGTGGAGGTTGCCCTGAAGATGGCCTGGCAGTGGTGGCTCAACCGCGGCAGCCCACGCCAACGCCTGATCGCCTTTGACGGGGCCTACCACGGCGACACGTGCGGGGCGATGGCCCTCGGTGCCCGCGGCCTGTTCTCCGCCCCCTTCGAGCCGCTGCTGTTCGATGTGGCCCGGGTCCCCTGGCCCGCCACGTTCTGGGGAGATGAGCGGGTGGAGGAGCGGGAACGGCAGGCCCTGTCGGTGCTGGAACAGCTGCTGGAGGTGCCCACCGCCGCCGTGATCCTGGAGCCTCTGGTGCAGGGGGCCGGCGGCATGGCCATGGTGCGGCCGGAGTTCCTGCGCCAGGTGGAGCGGCGGCTGCGCCAGGCCGGCGCCCTGCTGATCGCCGACGAGGTGCTGATGGGCTTCGGCCGCAGCGGCTCCCTGTTCGCCAGCCATCACGCCGGCATCCAGCCCGATTTGATGGCCCTATCCAAGGGCCTCACCGGTGGCTTCCTGCCGATGGGCGTGACCTTGGCCAGCGAGCGGATCCATGCCGGCTTCATCGGTCCCGACCCTGAGCTCACCCTGTACCACGGCCATAGCTACACGGCCAATCCGCTCGGCTGCGCCGCTGCCCTGGCCAGCCTGGATCTGCTGGAGGCCCAGCCCCACCGCTACCAAACCCTGGAGGCGCGCCACCAACCCCGGCTGGAAGCCCTGTCCCACCATCCGGCCGTGCGCCGCCCCCGGCTGCTGGGCGGCATCGCCGCCTTCGATCTGGCGGTGCACCAGCCCGGCTACCTCCATCCCGCCGGCCAACAGCTCAAAGAGCTCCTGCTCAACAAAGGTGTGTTCCTACGGCCGTTGGGGGATGTGGTTTACCTGATGCCGCCGCTCTGCCTTAGCGACGCCGAGCTCGACCAGTGCTACACAGCCCTGGAGGAAGCTCTGAACGAACTGTGACGCCGGGGCGCTCCTCCCGGGACCGGACCGACGAGCCGCCGCCGATCGATTCGCGGCGAACCCTCACGGGCCGGCCAGGATGGCGTCCTCCACATCAGCGCGGGAGAGGCCATAGGGGAACAAACGCTGGCGTTCCTGGCCTTCCTGATGCCAGGTCACCCGCAGCGCCTCCACCTGGAATGTGATCCGGGCACTCCAGTCCGGACGGTGCAAATCCCAGGTCTCGGAGCGGGAGGCCTGCTGGCGTGCCCCCAGCTGGCGCAACCAGTCCTCCAGCTGGGGCAAGGGATGGTTGTAAAGCGGCGTGGCGCTGGTGGGCAACGGGCTCATGGACGCTCGGGCGGGAATGGGGATGGCGGCTTGCCAGGCGTGGCCGTCGTGCCCTCGGCCGCCGCCACCGCCCTGCCGAGGGGAGCGGTAGGAGGCGGGGTAAGAGACACGGTGGTGGGCGGGGTGGTGTCCGCGCTGCCAGTTGCTGGCCACCAGCTCGGCTGGCGCACCAAAGCAGCGCCCCGGGCCCAGGCCACGCCAATCCCCAGCACCAGGCTCAGCGCCAAGGCCAAGGCCAGCAGCAACAACGCAAACCACTCGCCACCCGATAGGGCACGGCGCACGGGCACCGGCCTGGGCTCCCCCATGCGCGGCGGCGGCGGCGGTCGTGAGATGGCTAGGGGCGTGGTGGCCGCCAGCCGACGGCTGTCATAGGCCCGCCGGGCCAGTGGATCGCTGAGCACGGCATAGGCCTGTTGCAGGCGCCGAAACGCCTCATGGGCCTGATCGACAGGCAGCAAGGTCGTATCCGGGTGGTAACGCTTGCTCAGGCGCCGGAACGCCAGGCGCAGCTCCTGGGCATCAGCGTTCGGCGAGAGCTGCAGCAGCTCGTAATGGCTGGGTCCGTCGTCAATGGGAGCGTCGTCAGTGGGACCGTAGTCACTGGGACCGTCGAAGGAGCTCGGCACGGAGGAAGATGGCCGCAACGGGAATCCGGACCCAGCAGCGGTCGAAGCGGCAGGATCCTAGGGAGAACCCTCCGGGACCAAGGATGGCCCGCCAGCCCCTCCAGCCTGCTCCGCCTCCAGCCGATGGCACGGTGGAGCCTGGCGCGGTGTCGCCGGCGTCCTCCCTCGTGGAGCCTGGCGCGGCGCCACCACTCCCCGCCGGAAGCGCTCGGCCGGATCAGGCCCTCTGGGCGCAGCTCGGCTGGCAGCCCTCCGACCAGCAGCTCAGCCAGTTCATGGCCCTACAACAGCTGCTGCGCCACTGGAACCAGCGGGTCAACCTCACCCGCCTGGTGGAAGGGGACGACTACTGGATCGCCCAGGTGTTCGACAGCCTCTGGCCGCTGCAACCCCTGCTGTCGGTCGGGGCACTGGAAGCGGGCGCGGCCTTCCAGGTGATCGATGTCGGCACCGGCGGCGGCTTCCCGGGCCTGGCGGTGGCGATCGCCTTACCCGAGGCCAGGCTCACCCTGGTGGATTCGGTGAAGCGCAAGCTCGATGCCGTGGCGGCGATGGCCGAAGAGCTCGGCATCGCCGACCGCCTCACGTTGCGCTGTGAGCGGGTGGAACGCACCGGACGGCGGACGGAGTGCCGCGGCCACTTCCAGCTCGCCCTGGCCCGGGCCGTGGCCGCCGCGCCGGTGGTGGCCGAATATTTGGTGCCGCTGCTGGCGCCGGATGGCCAGGCCCTGCTCTACCGCGGCCAGTGGAGCGCGGCGGATGGAATCGCCCTGCAGGGTGCGTTGTCAGCCTTGGGGGCAGAGCTGGGGAGGATGGAGCGGATCGAGCTGCCGGCAGGGCGGGGCGTGCGCCATGCCTTGAGCCTGCGCCCCCGGCAGCGCTGCCCCGCCGCCTACCCCCGAGCTGTGGGGATCCCGGCCCGTCAGCCCCTCGGCCAGCCTGCTCCACCGCCGCGGTGCTGAAGTTGCCAGCTCACTGCTGTTGCACCAGCTCACTGCTGCTGCAAGCGTGTGACGGTTTCGCCGCCCAGCCGCTGGCGCAGCTGACGGAGGATGGCGGGGACCCGCTCCGCCCAGGGACTGTCCGAAAGCACGGCCAGCAACTCCGCCTCGCTCACCGCCGCGTCGAGGGGATCGGCGTTGCTGCCGGGAAACCAATGGTCCGCGTTGCCCAGCAGGCCGTAGCGGGCCCGGGCGAAGCCCTCCAGGTCGAAGGCCTCCAGCAAGCCGTGCAGCCAGAGCAGCACCGGCAGGTTGATCCCGCCCGGGGTGGCGGTCCAGTCCGGCAGCCCTTGCTCCCAGCTGGACCACCAGGCTTCCCCCAGGCTCTGGCGACGGGCCCGCTCCAGGCGCTCCAGGATGGGCGGCAGCAACTCCGGGGCCTGGGGCAACAGCGCCACCGCCCGCAGATGCAGGTCTAGATCCGAGCAGCGGGCGGCTCCGACGCTGAGGGTGTGCACCCCCGGAGCGCTGAGGCAGAAGAGATCGTTGAACACGATCGGATGCAGGGGATCGCAGAGCTCAACCAACCGCTCGGAAGGGGTATGCAGATGGCCGCCCTTGTCGGTGGGGCTGATCAGGAACACGCCCATGTCGCGCTCGGCGGCGGCGGCGATGGCGGGGGCGTTGTGCTGGCGGATGTAATACCAGTGGAGGTTGATGTAGGAAAACTGATCGCTGCCGATCGCCTCCAGGATCAGCGGCAGCGGCGCATGGGTGGAAAAGCCAACCTCTCCCACCAGCCCCGCGTCCTGCCAGCGCCGCGCCACCTCCAGGCAGCCACCGGGCCGCAGGGTGTGATGCAGCAACTCGGGGGTGTTGATGCCATGGATGCTGAGCAAAGCGATGCGGTCGCCCCGCTGCTGCAGAGCCAGGCGCTCGGCGCTGGTGCGCAGTTCCGCCTCGAACTGGTCGGGATCCGCGACCGGAGGCACCTTGGTCTGCAGGATGCGGGCCGGATCCGGCACCGCCGCCAGCAGGGAGCCCAGCTGCAATTCCGAGCTGCCGTAGTGGCGGGCCGTTTCGATGTGATGCAAGCCACTGGCGACCGCCCGCTCCAGCAGCTGCTGGAGATTGCGTTGGCTATCGGGCTCGATCTGGTCGGAAGGCAGATCGGTCCAGCTCTGCTGGAAGCGCATGCCCCCCAGGCTGAGGACAGGCATCGCCAGGCCGGTTCGGCCAAACCGGCGCGACGGGATCGGATCGCTGCTGGTCGATGCGGCGGAGGCCGGAACGGCGGCGCCACGGGTGGGGGGAGCCATCAGGGATCAGGGACGCGGGGGCCTGGGCAACGTGCGGTGACGCCGGGAGGGGCTCGGCAGGCCTAGGGGCTGGATCTCCTGCTCGGCCAGCTGGGCCTCCAGCTCGGGCAGCTGCTCGTAGGCGACCCAATGAATGCAGTCCACCGGACAGGTGTCGATCGCTTCTTGGATCCTCTCGGTGCTATCGCCATCCTGGCGAATCGCCCGCGACCGCCCCCAGCTGGGCTCCACCATGAAGGTGTTCGTGGCCACATGGGCGCAGTAGCGGCAACCAATGCACACCGCTTCGTCGACCCACACCGCCTTCTGCCGCAGAACGCCTCCGAGCAGGGGCTCCAGGCCGGACACGGGGCTGGCGGATTCAGCCGAGGCGCTGAAGGCCAGCTGAGGATCAACGGCAGGGACTGCTGGATCCATCGACCTGGCGTGAGGGGGAATTGAAGGGAACGGAAAACGCCGCCCCGATGCTGAACGGAGAGCTGAGGGCTGAACGCTGCGGCAAGGAGCGGGCTCGGCGCTGGGCCTCAGCCGTCCCAGCGGGTTACCACCAATTCGATCGAACCATCGTTGCGCTCGTTCTGCTCGCTGACCTGGAACCCCTCCTCCTGGCTGGCGGCCAAAATGGCGCGAAGGGCGTAGCGCTGGTTGAGGCGGGAGAGGAAGCGCTCTACCGGCACCGGCTGGCTCCACAGCTCGAGATCGGTGACCAGCTCGTAGCAGCCGCTCTGGCTGTTCCAGCGGAAGCCGATGTCGGCACCGTTGGCCTGGGGGATGGCCAGCTCGGCTTCCACGGTTTGGCCCCGATAGCCACGCACCGGGCGCGGGCCGGCTCCGGGACGAAGTCCCAGATCGCTGAGGGCAGCCTCCAAGGCAGCGCGATCACGAAGCTCGGTTTTGATGGTGCTGAAGTGCGACATCGGAGCGAACGCGGCAGGGTGGGATGAAGACGGGGAAGGATCCAGAGGGCCCTTTAGGACGGATGGCTGACAGCCTGATGGGCGGTGGCGGTGACTGAAGCCGGCGCTGCGTAGGCCTCGGCCGTGGGACGCCGTTGCTGCACGCTGCCCAATCGGGCTTCGATGCGGTCGCACAGCGCGGTGCACGCTTCGCCGGCGACGCCCTCGACCTGCTCCTCGACGCGGCCATCGGGCCGGATCAAGAATCGGATGGTGCGCTGGGCCATCCCGGTCGGACACAAAGGTTGGCGGATGCTAGCCGCGTTGAGCCGGAGCTGAGAGGCCGTTCATGGCCGTGAACAGCGGATGATCAGCTGATCAGGCCCTCCTCCACCAGGGTTTGCAGACGCTCCAGCACCTCCGGCTGCTCCAGTTGCTCCAACGCCAGCCGGGCCTCATCGCGCACCGTCGATTCGGCGTCTTGGAGCATGGTGTGCAGCAGGGCTTCCACCACCTCCCGCTGGCGCGGCGTCACCAGATCGCCGTACAGCCGGCCCAGGGACCAGGCGCAGTTGCTGCGCACCGCCGGCTCGCTATCGATGCGCAGGCTGAGCAGCAGCTGGGAGGCGGCGGGATCGGCCTTGGCCGGGCCGGTGGCGCCGGCATCGGCCAGGGAGCTGGCCGCCCAGAGCCGCACGGCGGCCACCTCCACTTGCAGCGCCCGAATCAGCGGGTTGAGGATCGGCGCATCGGGATAGTTGGCGAGGCTCCAGGCCACCGCCTTGCGCACGTAGCCGTTGTCATCGGCGCTCAACAGACCCAGCAAGGGCTCCACCGCCATCGGGTGGGGGTTGCGGCCCAGGGCATACACGGCGCTCATGCGCAGGATCGGACAGGCGGCCTGGAGCAGGGGCAGCAACAGCGGGATGGCGCGGGGGTCGCGGTGTTCGCAGAAGATGCGCAAACCCTGCATACGCTCCTGCTGACCCCCGGCCAACAGCTGCAGGCCCAGGTCACATTCCGCCGCCACGTCCACCGCCGCCAGGTCTACGGCGTCGAGGTCGTCGAGGGGATCACCGAGCAGTTCAGCCGCCAGCTCCCGCGCCAGCACCTCCGGGTCGAGGGCCAGCTCGGCCGGGCTTTCGGGAAACGGGAGGAACTCGTCCGGCATGGGGCGTTCCTGCGCCGCAACGTGGCCCGATTGTCTCAGCCCAAGGGTGCCGGGGCGGCCATGTCACCCGGCAGCCAGATGCGGGCGCTGACCGCGAACAATGCCAAGGCAAACAGCAGCACGATGGCGGCCGGCAACAGCACGGAGCGGAAGACGTTCACAGGTGAGGGCCAGGGGCTGGGGAATGGAGCGCCGCGGACCATCCCGGCTATCGGGGCGCCCCAAGGCAATGTCACACCATTGTCACCCCCGATCTGCGACACCGTCGCGGAGCGAGCCATACGGGCTCAAGTCCGACGTGGCCTGGCCACCGCTCCGGGCCCAAGGCGGGGCGCCGAGCCAACGGGCGGCCGGAAGTCAAGGGCAGCTCCAAGCCTGTTGTGGTGCCGCCAGCCCCCTTGCCGGATGCTGCATCGTGGAGTCTCCTTTGCCGCTGAACCCGCGATGCTGTCCATCGGTCCGGCTGCTCCCGGTTCGAGCTGGCGCCGGCTGGTGACGGTGATGGCCCAAGGGGTGGCCAGCGGCACCCCGTTGATGGTGGGCAGCAAGCTGCTGCAGGGCTGGCTGACCGCCAGTGGGGTGCCCCTGGCCCTGATCGGCCTAATCCCCCTGGCGGAACTGCCTTACACCCTCAAGCTGTTCTGGGCGCCACTGCTGGATCGCTGGCCGATTCCCTGGCCGGATCGCCGCCGCGGCTGGATTCTGGTGATGCAGGGGCTGCTGGTGTTGG